>MNYD01000118.1 GCA_001872925.1 Dehalococcoidia bacterium CG2_30_46_19
CCTTCTCAGGCAATAAATTTCTCAACTCATTTGAATCCATATTGCCGTGAACTGCCTTTACCTTTCCCAGTTTCCTTAGCCCCTCAAATATATCTCGGGTAACGAAATCTCCAGCATGGACTATCAAGTCCACTGTAGAGAGGCAATTGATTATCTTCTTTGGGATGTCATCAAAAGTGGTTACATGGGAATCAGAGAGCACAGCTATTTTCATAATATATACCCTTCAAAAATTCTTCATAACCCGTATATCATCACCATGGCCATCTTATCAACAAAGCAGGAGATTGTTTAGCAACTCCCCTCTGTCATTGCGAGCGAAGCGTGGCAATCCCGGCGGGGTGGGATTGTGTAGCCTCGCCTCTGGATTCTGTAGTTGCCTGATTCATCAGGCGCATTTGCCCAATAAATTGGGCAACTACATTTTTAAACACCCTGCGGGAGAGGAATTTTATACGCGGTTAACTATAACTACGTTTTCCATAATATCTTTCGGGACAGCTGAGCTATCCTGCCAGCGCATGCTCTCTGTTGTAACGGCGGGAAAAGGCGAGGCAGTGCTGAATTAAACTTTCGTTTGGGGGTAAGTAAACCTGTAAGCCGAGTTCTGTGCCCTGAAAATATCAGGGTGGTGACCATTCATCTAGCCTTGATGTTACCATCAAGGTCAAGCGACCTACCCAGGGCCTCGGCCGAGCACCTTAATCGCCCTCTGTTTGGTCTTGCTCCAGGTGGGGTTTGCCCAGCCAGCCAGTCACCTGGCTGCTGGTGAGCCCTTACCTCGCCATTTCACCCTTGCTTCATTTCTGAAGCGGTATGTTTCTGTGGCACTTTCCATAGGGTCGCCCCTCCTGGGTGTTACCCAGCACCTTGCTCGGTGGAGCTCGGACTTTCCTCCCTATGCTTAAAGCACAGGACGGTCACCCGGTTTACTTAACCCCAATATTAATTTACATTTAATTGGGGAGCAGGTCAAATTGCTGAGAGTGTTTACTAACCTCACCCCCTATATCCCCCTCTCTTACCTGCACGGGGGAGACGACCCCCTTCCCTTGCTAAGGGAAGGGGTCAGGGGATGGGTTGCTAAACAATCTCATTGCTAATTTTTCTGGGCAGGATGTATGATAATAATTTGAATGTCCTGAGAAGATAGCGGGGATTGCATGAAGGTAAAAACTGAAAAGAAGGGCAAGGTATTTACGGTAATCATAAACCGTCCTGAAGTGAGAAACGCAGTGGACAGGGAAACTGCCGAGGCACTTTCACGGGCATTCAGGACCTTTGAAGAAGATGATTCTTCATATGCGGCTGTGCTCTATGGTGAGGGAGGAAATTTCTGTGCCGGAGCTGACCTTAAAGCAATTATGGAGGGTAGAGGGAACCGCGTGGAGGCTGATGGTAATGGACCAATGGGACCTACCAAGATGCTACTATCCAAACCCGTCATAGCTGCAGTGTCGGGGTATGCGGTCGCCGGAGGGCTTGAACTGGCAATATGGTGTGATATTCGTGTGGTTGAAAAAGATGCCATATTTGGGGTCTTCTGCCGCAGATGGGGGGTGCCTCTCATGGATGGCGGTACAATTCGGCTTGCCCGCTTGATCGGGTTCAGTCATGCCCTTGATATGATATTGACGGGCAGACCAATCTCATCAGAGGAAGCCCTTTCAATGGGGCTTGCAAATAAGGTTGTCTCAAATGGAACTGCCAGGGCAGAGGCAGAAAAACTGGCGGCACAAATAGCCGAATTCCCACAGATCTGCCTGAGACATGACCGGCTGTCCATGTACGAAGGGTTAAATCTAAACTTTGACGAGGCAATGGCTAATGAGTTCCGTCATGCAAAGGCGGTTATTGATAGTCTCGAGCCTTTACAAGGTGCAGAACGCTTTAAACATGGGGCTGGAAGACACGGGGAGTTTTAAACAAGCGTAAGCCCATGTGGTAATTTCTACAAGCTATCCATCACAACTTTACTGAATTTCTATTCAAACGCCGATACATTGCTTTGTTGCTATTATATATCTTCAAGAATTCTTCAAATAATTCATCGTATATCTTTCTATTTTGGGGATTTGGATAGTATGTGTTTGAGTATCGAATCAACTGTGGAATATCATCAAAGGTAATATATCCCAAAGCAACGGAGGCAATGAGCGCAGCGCCACGGGCGTTTGCCTGCATAGGATTTTCCACCTGCCTGATTGTCCTATCAAAGACATCGGCGAAGATATGGCACCAAACATTGGACAGAGCGCCGCCACCGATAAAGTTTAAGGTATCCATCTTTCTCCCGATGAACTTCTCAACATATTTAAGGTTCCAGCGAGTATTGTAGGCAACACCCTCAAAAAATGCCCGTATAATATGGTCCATATTGGTAGTCATGGAGACGTTGTATAGCCCTGCTCTTAGCGTGGTATTATCAACCGGGCTTCTTTCCCCATTGAGCCAGGGAGTGAAGATTAATTTATTGCTTCCCGGAGGCACTCGCTCAGCGATTTCATCCAGTTTTTTATATATGTCTGGAGGGGGCTCGTCAGTTCTCAGCGGGTTTTTGTGGTAAATAATATTATCTACTAAGAATGGCAAAACCCCTCCGGCGATATCCTGTTCATTTATACACTGATACTTACCCGGGATTGCTGCAGGGAGTGATGCAATAGAATGAAACACGTCTGTTTTCTTGAATGGCACAACGCATTCAACCCATGACGAGGTACCAATATAAAGGTGACCTTCGAAGTCCCTTACTGCTCCAGAGCCAACAAGGGCTGCTTGGTGGTCAGCGGCACCCATAACAACCTTTACCTCTGGTCCGAGCCCGAGCTCATCTGCCACCTCTTTGGAAACGGTTCCTAAAATATCAATGGATGATTTCAAAGGTGGTAGTTTGTTTTTGTCAATTTTCAACCTGTTTATCAATTTATCGTCATAGTGAACATTGTTGATATTTCTTATGTCGGTAACCCAATAGAGAATTGTGGAATCGTAGGAGCCGGCAAACTCCCCTGTGAGCCTCAGGTTTAAATAATCCTTGCTTTCCAGGAACATATGTGTTTTTTGATAGACCTCGGGATACTCATGTTTTACTAACAAAACATGGGCGATATCATCCTTCCCGGATAGAGTAGGTCCTCCACCTGTCTTGGGGATCCATCTTAAAACATTAAATAGACTATACCCCGAAATACTGGGGAAACCTCCCATCAGCTTTCTGACATAGGGAGCACCTCGAGAGTCCATCCAGGTAAGTGAATTCATCAGGTGATGGCCATCGGAGTCTACAGCGACAGTGCTGGACATTGTGCTTGAGACACAAACCGCAGCGATATCGTTCGCGGGAACAACGTTTTTGGTAATCAGTCGTTTTGCGGTCTTGACCAGGGCATTCCACCAATCATCGGGGTCCTGCTCCGCACCCCCATTTGGCAGGAAATATACCGGGGTTTTTTCAGATTCGAAATCTACAATCTCTCCATGTGTGGAAACTATTGCTGTTTTAACGCCAGATGTTCCGTGATCGATTGCCAGGACGTACTTGTTATCAGCACCTTTTTTTGTCTTTTCTTCTTGTCGCATACTTTTTAAATATCTATCAGGGAATAATAACACTATGTAATTCAGGCAAACCTTACGCTCTTTTTATATATCTATCTTTTTGACGTTACCACTTTCATCTACCATTTCAGCAATTAATCCTCCAAACGATTCTCCGCCTTCCTTGGCCTTATCAAACTTTATAACCTGCGGAACAAGGTCCAGGAATGCCTGTGGATTTATGCATCCCTCAGGAGGGAATACTCCCTTTTCCGTAATCTTTCCTTGCTGCATAAGGATTGCCCCTATAGCTGCTGGAATTCCGGTACCTTCCCCCAATGCTTGGCTTTTAGAAGCCATGTGGACTCTATATTCCCGGTATTTCCCATCTTTCTCGCCTCTTACAACGGTTGAACAGCAACCACGCTGTATACCAAAATTGGTTTCTTTCAGGATTCTTTCCCGTTCTCTAAGAATATAAGCAACAGCGAAATCATACGGTATTATAGTTCGTCCCTCCACATCCAATGGTTCTGTACTGGAAAGGCCCAACCTACACATATCTCTTGTCAGGTCGTAATATTCATTTGGTATTACAGAACCTTTGTTAGTAACCTCATTACATTTGATGTACTTTGGGAGGGTAACCTGCTCAGGATGCGGGTATGGATATACCGGTATTTCACCTAGTATAGGGAAATTAAATGTTTGGCGAAGTGCTATTCCATCCTCTCCGAAGTATTTAACCGTCTTCAACTTCCCATCAAGAAACATCGGGATATCTATAGACATAGAATGGAATCTGTGACCAATTACGCCTTTTCCCTCCACAGGCTCACCACCGTGGGCATGGAAGATACCAATAGAATCAACTTCGTCCAGCAAATGGTCAGTAACGAATTTTGCAATCAGGTTTGTAGCACCAGGAGAGCTACCCATTCCAATCACTGCGGTAATACCGGCTTTTTTGGCAGCACCATCCATCTTGAAGATATCCATAGTTACGTCAACATCATCGCAAATATCCACATAATTTATTCTGGCATCGATAACTGCTCTCACGACATTCTTCACAGTCTTATAGAATGGTCCTACGCAATTAAGCACAACGTCAGCGTCCTTAACAGCATCCTTTATGCTCTTTTCATTCTCAGCATCAACTTTAACAGCGGAAACCTTTTTTGACCGCAGTCGAGCAACAAGTTCATTCGCCTTTTCGATATTAAAATCGCCAATAACGACTTCTGAAAACTCATCGTGGGATATAAGTGTTTTAACCGCAGTACTCCCCACTGTTCCACAACCTCCGAGAACAATAATTTTTGCCATAATTAAGCTCCTTAACTTTTAATTAAACCTTAAGTTTTAGCTTGGCTGGTTATTCTACCAGAAATCCTAAATCAGCTCAGAAACATTCAGGATTATCCTGGCTATGACTTTAAACATCACTCAACATATAATATTCTGTTACAACTGTCACACTGGACTAAGTTCCCCGCTTTAGCCTTTTGCCATTGGGTTGTGGGTAAAGTGATGTGACATCCCTGGCATCTCCCTCGTTCCACTTTAGCTACAGCTTGCTCTTTGGTCGTCCTGATTTGTTCATAAAGGTGGAGTGCTTCCGGGCTAATTTGCTTGGTTAATTCTTCACGGTCCTCGTGGAGACTGGCAAGCTTGGCTTCTACCTCTGACTTTCTCTGGATGAGCGTCTGTTGCCTGCGTTGCCACTCCTCAGTTAACCCTTCCAGTTTTTGGTTGTCGCTTCTTATATTACCTTGAATATCCTCTGCCTCGCTCATTAACTGTAGTAATTCATCCTCTTTCTTGCGAACATTTTTGTTAAGCTCCTTGATCCCAAGGTCAAGATTAATCAATTCTTTGGGATTCTTGATTGTGCCACCATAAAGCTTATCCTTAATTTGTTTCACCTTCTGTTGGAGGTCTTCCAGCTCCCATTCAGCCCCTTTTTGCTTTTTTTCTACCTCTGCTAGTTGTGCTTTTTTGGAAGCAAGGTCGGATTTGGCGGTAGCTAAGGATGTGTCATTTAACTGGAGCTCGATTTCATTTAATGCCTGCCGTTTTCTTTGGAATTCCAAGTCAATCTGCTGCAACTTGTAAAGCTGCGCTGGAGAATTCATGCTGTCTCTTTATTGTAGTAGACAGCATAGGCCCTGTCAAAAAGGATTCGCTGGCTTGCAAAGCTAAATTGAGTGCAGTATAAGCAGTAAAAAGAACAAGAGGGAGTTTGGATTTAGTAGGGATGAGAAGAGCCTTCAAGAGCTAGTTCATGATAAGTTAGGCGATTACCTATGTATCGTTGTTTCTAACCGTGAGCCTTATATCCATAATTGGGTGGGGGAAGAGGTTAAAAGCCTCATCACGGCTTAAAGGACTTCATTACCAGCTCGCTAAGAAGCGGCTGGAATTAACGGCGTCATCCTGGAGGATAAAGAGTTTAGTTTAAGCGTTCATTACCGACTGGTGGCAAAATCTGAGGTGGAAGACGAGGATGGATTTATAGTTAGGCACAAAACTATTTATAATCTCACTTGCTTTCCTGGAATGTCAAATCCCCCTTACTCCCCCTTTTCTAAAGGGGGATTTAGAGGGATTTTTATACGAATTTATGCGGGATACTATAATTTCGTGAATCAAATAAATGGCATCTCTATCAGCGTGAGCGAGGCAAATGCTGCCACCTATGCTGATTACTATGTT
>MNYD01000137.1 GCA_001872925.1 Dehalococcoidia bacterium CG2_30_46_19
AGAAGGATATAAGGAATCAATTCAAAGACCTTTATCAAGGCAGCTAAAGATTGATAGTCATTGAGACATGGGTCCAAGGCTGGTGAACCAGTCTATAGGTCATGTTCTTCTATCATCCTCTCCGAGATTCTCAATCCCCTTTTCTTTAGCTCCTCGAAGAATTCTTGTGGTTCAATGCAGCCTTCCGGGGGAAACACACCTTTCTCTGTAATAGCGCCGCTGACGACCATCTGAGCACCGATGGCTAACGCTATCCCCGCTTCCCAATCATTACCTATCCTGTCATATGTATAGCTTGTTGCCTTCCCATCCTTCTTACCCTTCACAATTACCCGCGATACCTTGGTAAGCTGTTCCCCGCCAATCATGTCCTTGCCCACCCTGTGAAGCAGAGATTCCAGGAGGGAAACGGTGAACTCCCTGGGCACCACCGGAACTCCTCTCACTTTAATAGGCTCAGTATCCCCCAGCCCATAGGAGAGAAACCTTATAAATTCCTGCCCGGCCCATACTGGAACGATACCTCCCTTACAGGACACATTCTTGACCGAAATATATCTGGGTATGGTTAGTGGCTCAGGATGTCCTGAGTGAAACACCTCAACTTTGCCCACAGGTTCAGGAAAGTCAATTACTTCTTTGTCTGAACCAGCAGGCACATCAACCCAGTGTCCTTGCCGATAGGAAGGCACATCCCCAGAAAAGGCGCCAATGGCATGTAGGGTGGCAGCGCCTCCCGTTCGAGAAATAGCGGGATGAACCCAGATAAGCTTGATTTCCTCAACTTCATCCAGCTTCTGCGCCCCGTATTTGGCACACAAATTTCCTACCCCGGGATTATTGCCCATGCCGATTACTGCAGTTATGTCAGCTTGCTTAGCCTCATTGTGTAAATTAAGCTCATCAATTGTTGGCTGAGGGTCATCGCAGATATCCACGAAGTCCACTCTAGCTTCTATTGCTGCCTTAAGAACCTTAACCCCATATTCGCTGAATGGACCGATAGCGCTGGCTACAACATTAGCACCCTGCATCACCTTTGTTAAAGAAGCACGGTCATTGGCATCTACGAACTCCGCTGAAATTTGCACCTCTCGAGTCTTATAGGCTTTCGCCAGGGATTCAGCTTTGCCCTTATCGTAGTCGGCGATAACGATTTGTTTAACACGACTGCTGACTAAGTCCTTCAGGGCAAGCTCTCCCATCCCCCCTGCACCAAGCAAAACAATTTTCATCTCGAACCTCCTTCCTGGTTAGCCATCTTTTCCCCTCTCCCAACCTGCAATACAATAATTTTTCATATCTTATCCAATTTCCCCTGTTCGTAGTAAAATTTCAAAGGACAAACTGGATACCATTTACAGACCTTATGGCTCATTTTGTCGCTACACCAATTATGTCAACTAAACTTGCGATTCCCTCGTCTTTCAGAAAGCGTTCTATTCCCTGCAATACCTCAAGGCCAGCACGAGGATTGGTGAGATTAGCCGTGCCAACCTGGATTGCGCTGGCACCAGCCATGATGAACTCCAGGGCATCCTCAGCGGAGGTAATGCCACCACAACCTATCACCGGAATGCTGACAACCTTAGCTACCTCGTACACCATATAGAGGGCTATTGGCTTGATGGCAGGACCAGAAAGTCCGCCAGTAATATTTCCCAGGGAAGGCTTCCTCTCGTTTATATCTATTGCCATTGCCTTCACTGTGTTGATTAAGCATACTGCGTCAGCCCGGGCTTCCTCTACCGCCAGAGCAATTTCCTTAATATCAGTCACATTTGGAGTTAATTTGACGATGAGGGGCAAGGTAGTCACAGCCTTAACTGCTGAGGTTACCTGAGCTGCTGCTTCAGGAGTCAGGCCAAATTCCATCCCACCTGCTGAGACGTTAGGACAGCTGATATTCAACTCAATGCCACTTACCCCCGGTACACCTTCTAACTTAGCAGCCACCCTAACATACTCGCCAATTGTCTCCCCGGCGATATTAACAATGACAGGCACCTGCCAGCCTTTCCATGCCGGCGCTTTATCTCTAATCAAGGCATCGACACCAATATTCTCCAACCCCACGGAATTAAGCAATCCATACTTTGTTTCTATCAATCGTGGTTGAGGATTGCCATTCCTGGGCCTGAGAGTGATTCCCTTGCATACAATAGCCCCAAGCTTCTGTATATCGACAAGTTCACTATACTCCACACCGTAACCGAAAGTGCCCGAAGCAGTCATCACCGGGTTAGCCAAAGTTAATCCTTCAAGATGATGCGGCGCTAGCTGAATGGTAGTGTTTAATAAATCGCTTCCCATTTTTACACCCTTCACCATTATATCAAGGTAGTTTATAATAAGTCCGTATCAATCAATTATGTTGAATTAAAAACGATGGAGAAAAAGCAATATATCATCCGTTTGGCAGAGGATAGAGATATTCGCCAGGTAGCTGAGATAGACCAGGAAGCTTTCTCTGAAGAGCAATTATTTCGCTCCCATAGCTCATATCACCGAGAGATTCATAACCCATTAGCTCGCTACATTGTAGCATGTACAGAAGAGAAGTATGAACCGAATGTAAACAAGCAAATCATGCCCGATATTCCCTGGTACAAACGACTTTTCAGCTATGAGCGCCACAATGAATTTGCCCACAATGAACAGTATATCCTTGGTTTTGCCGGCTTATGGATTATGCCCGACGAAGGGCACATCTCTGCCATTGGAGTAAGGAACAATTATCGTCGCAGGGGAATAGGAGAGAGATTACTTATCTCACTTATTGACCTTGCCACCGAACTAAACATCAAAACAATCAGCTTAGAAGTACGTGTTTCCAACGAGGCAGCTCAGTCCCTTTACCGAAAATATGAATTTCAAACAATAGGAAGACACCCCCATTATTACTCGCAAAACGGCGAAGATGCTCTGCTTATGAGCACAAATATTATAACCTCTGCTCCCTTTCAGGCACGTTTTCAACAATTAAAGGAAGCTCACCAGCGAAGGTGGAAAGAGTGTTCCGTTACCATTTAACTCTCGACTCCCCACCTTGTCATTGCGAGGAGCGTTAGCGGTTGCGAGGCGTAGCCGAAGCAAACTGGAGCATGAGATTCCTCGTTTCACTCGGAACAAGCTCCGCAATCCCTGAGAAGCATACCCAGAAACGAGATTGCTTCGCTCTGCTCGCAATGACATAAAGAACCGTCGAAGCCATTCCAGCCCTAAAGTAGAACATAACCGCATACTCTGAGGTATCACTCATCTATCCGAGCTAGAATCAGCTATATTTGCTTAAGATAGACTTAAAGGAATCGACAACAAAACTCAATTGTTCCTTACTAGCTGCAAAGGTAGAGAGCTTAAAGGATCTGGCTAAGCCTGGCTGCGGACCCCAGATTCCCCTATCATCAAGCTCTTTATAAAGAAAATAACCTCGCTCCCGAACACGCTGGGATATCTCATAAAGCATCGGTGCCTCAAAGTGCAATAAATCATGTTTGTGTGGCTTCTCCCCCAACTGCTTGAAACCTAATTTCTCAAGCTCATTGGAAAACCACTGCGCCTTTAATACCTGCTCATCCCAATGGTTAACCCTCTCTACCACATAAGGAAAGGATGCCATAAGCGTTATCAGAGGGACTCCCCTTAATGTGCAGCCAAGAAGCTCAACTTCTTTATTGCTATATGCTTCCGCTTTCCGCAATACCACCTCCTCCCACCTCTTTTTCATCCCCAATACTCCGCAAGGCCCGGCAGACGCCATGCTCTTATGACCGCTGCCGACAACGAAATCCACCCCTAGCTCATTCATATTCACCGGCATCCTGCCTACAGCATATGCACCGTTGAGAATAAATGGAACATCATGTTCTTGAGCAATATCTCCCAGCCTCCTGGCATCAGGGATATTCCCGTAGTTGCCATCAGGGTAAGTTAATAAAATCATCCTGGGATGATATTTCTCTATGAGCGGCTCATACTCATTAACATCAATGGTAAATTCGGGGTAGCCAGAGCTGGGCACCTCAATTACATTTAATCCCACTCGCTCAGCAGCAACAATCGTAGTGTAATGCCGATTACTATCGACGATAATCGAATCACCAGGCTTAGCCAGAGAATGCATTATCGCGAATTTAGCCTCCCTTGCCCCGTGAGTTATGGTAGCAACTTCACAGCCTAAAAATTCCGGCAAAAGCTCATGCACAAACTCCTGAACAGGAGGATTTGTGATATCACACAAGGAACCAGAACAAAAATCGCACACGGAATAACCGTCTCCGAATTCTATTAAAGCCTGCCTTGCCGCTTCAGTGAGAAGTCCGCCTGTCTGCAATGGCATAAGAGTTATAATGTCCTTATGCTTTCGGTGTAACTCACCAAGCTTCTGCAACCTTTTATCCTTCAACTTTGTCCTTCCTGCCTTTAAAGTGTGATTTTATGGTCACAAACACCGCCCCTCTAACCCCAATCTTTTTCTGCTGTCTTTCTATGTATTCCAGAATAGCTTCAGGAATTTGCAAATTGAGGTCCGAGAGATGCCTTACCGTTTTCACCTGGTAGGGTAAATCCTCGTGGCTATCCTCTATTAGAGCTGCTGCAGCCATAGCGATAGCATGCATATAGTTTATACCGCTATATTCTCCTGAAGGGACTATATCACTATAAATGGTACCATCAGCCACACAAATCTCATTAAATCCAGCGGGACCGATGAGCCTCTTGCCCTGTTCTACTTCCACCACTTTCACTACAACTAAATCATCTTCCCAGGCCACATATTCACAGGGAGCAATTTCATCCTTGTGCTTTCGCGCAGTTTGCTCAAGCGCACTGGCTATTTTCCTTCCTCGAGAAGTTCTGGGGCTTGCTAAATAGGTGATAGACCTGGCTATCTCCTCATCGGAAAATTCCGCTACGGAGAATTGAGGATATGCTACTTCCCTAACATCATCTATTCCATAGAGTATCATCGCCAACCTCTCGATGCCTAAGCCAGCGTTGAATACCGGATATTTAATGCCAAAGTTCGCCAGCGATACCGGGGAATACATACCAATATCAGCGACTTCTAACCACTTACCCTTGTGATTAATAAAAACTTCCTGCTCTTGACCAGGAGCATAATATTTAGACGTTGCCATTTTCGTTTCAATCTTAATATCAGAAAAACCATATTGCCTGAGAATTTCCTCGGTTATCTCTCTACCAGCACTTAAGGAAATGTTGGCATCCATTATCACTATTGACGCTGAATGATGAATCCGTAAATGGTGGGCATCTTCCCTCTGCTCATTTCGATACCGAGGACCTACTGAGAACAAGGCAACGGGAAACTTAGCTTTATCCTGTATTGCCGCTAACGTGTGAAACCAGGTACCTGTCATGTGACTTCTGAGAGTTTTATTGGAAGGTAGTGGTCTCATTTTTTCCAGTTCCGGAAAAACCCGGCTCAGAAGCTCTGTAGCTTGACGGTCAGTGATGTCTAACGCGTTGATAAGCTCTTCTACAAGGTTATCAGCTTCAATTTCCCCTTTTTTATATGCCCTCAGGATGGTTCGTAACGCCTTGACATCAAGCTCTCCCACTATCTTTTTTGCCTCAATTATCTTCTTGTTGCTCAAACCTATCTCGGGACGAGGCAATTCAGCAAGATAATAAACCCTGTCAAGGATAACCCGAGCTTCAGGACCATATTGCTTGGAGACATCGCTGTCGGGCAGGATGGTAAGATTTTCCACCTCATCGAAGCCAAGTCTTAATAATATCTCCCGGGACTTTTGAATCAGCTCCCGTAGAAGGTGAGGCTTACCACGACCCTGAAGACTGACTTTGGTATCTACCGGCAAAAGCTTAGCTGTCGACATCCAGGCCTCGGTAAAGTCTCCCTTCGCCTGAGCCCGTATCCTACCTAAATCAAACATCTCAGCCATCAGGATAACAATTTGTCATGCAACTCGCTTAGCCAGCCCTAATCATCCTGGTTAGGCGATTCAGGATATCTTCTGCTCCACTCACCATATCATCGATGACTTCCTTCACAGTAGGGACTTCATTGATAAGCCCGATAACCTGCCCACAAGGTAAAATGGCAGAGTTTATATCACCCTTCTCCCAGCTTGCTCGAACCTTGTCACCGGAGATAAGCGGAACCAGTTCATCCAATGTGGCCCCCCTGTTTTCCATTTCAATAACCTTCCGTGCTACTTCATTTTTGAAAACTCTTTCCATAGAGCGTAAAGAGCGGAGCACCGGTACAGTATCAGTTTCCTTAGCTCTAATTACCGCATCCTTGACATTTTGGTGAACCAGACTTTCCTTAGTAATCATAAAACGAGTCCCCATAACGACACCATCTGCCCCTAATGCTAGAGCAGCTACGAAACCGCGGGCATCACCAATCCCGCCTCCGGCAATAACAGGAAGGTTCACAGCATCAGCAACAAGAGGAACTTGAATAAAGGTAGTTATCTCATCCATCGGCGGTGCACCGCCACATTCAAACCCTACTATAGCCACAGCATCCACCCCTAAACGCTCTGCGGTTCGAGCATCCCTCAGTCGAGCTACCTTATGAATATGCTTTACCTTCCCTTTTTTAATACGTTGCACATGTGCTTCAGTAATCCTTCCCGATGTCTCAATAGCACTGGCCCCTTCTTCTATAGCGGTGTCTATCAATCCTTCCCTATCTATGATACGAAGCGTCGGCATAAAGGTAACATTCACACCGAAAGGCTTGTCAGTGAGCGTTTTGATCTTTCGAATCTCGTCTCTTAGTTCTTCTTTAGAACCAAAATTGCCCACAGCAAGTATACCCATGCCACCAGCGTTGGATACCGCGGCAACAAGCTCAGCATTTGATACATACTGCATCCCTCCACAAATGATGGGATATTCAATTCCCAGCATTTCAGTTATCCTCGTCTTAAACATTTCTTACCTCCCTTGTCAGAAATTTGCCCTATTATACCTCATTTTATGGAGTATATCGCACTTAAGCAGTGTTTGACTTATGAAACCCCGATTGAGTAGTATATAATGCAAATTTTTCAATTTATCGGGCACTGTAAAATAAAATTCTAAAGGAGGACACCTTTTATGAACTTTGAGACGCTTTCTGTATCACAGGAAGGTAAAATTCTGTATGTCAGCTTGAATAGACCCCAAAAAAGAAACGCCATGAATTTGCAAATGTACCAGGACCTTGAGGAATGCATGACCAAAGTGGCCTCCAGGAGTGACGTGGGAGCAGTGATCATTCGAGGGGAAGGAAAAGCGTTCAGCAGCGGCACAGACTTAACTGAATTAGCGAAACTGGCACAACAAGGTGCTGATATTCAGGACTTTCGAGCGTCAGTAAGAAAACTTCAGCGCGCATTCTCAGAGATAGAGAATCTCGAGAAAGTGGTTATCGCCGCAATCCATGGATATGCCCTTGGAGGAGCATTTGAATTGATACTCGCCTGTGACCTCAGAATCGCCTCCGAAGAAGCAAGATTTTCCATACCCGAGGTGAATTTGGGCATAATCCCGGATTTAGGTGGCTCGCATAGGCTTTCCAGAATGGTAGGCCTGGGCCGAGCAAAGGAACTCATCCTGACCGGCAAGATGATCTCTGCCTCAGAAGCAGAACGAATCGGACTGATAAACAAGGTTGTCCCCCTGGAACAACTCCGAGATACTGCTAAAGCCTGGGCAGAGGACATCGTGAATAAACGGCAATTAGCCGTGGGACTGGCAAAGAGAACCATTGACTTGAACTTCTCGTTGAGCACACCTGAGGGACTTGAACTAGCGGGCATCATGCAGAGTCTCCTTATTTCCGGTGAGAACTTTAGACCGGGAATTACGAAAAAAGATGCTTAACCCGGGAACAATTGCCTGACTTATGAAGCAATGCACCCCGGTCACAACAGGAGGTTTTTATGACTACACTACTGGATATGCTGGGATGCCGTTACCCAATCATTCAGGGACCAATTAGTGTCCTGAATAGCCCAAAATTGGTGGCTGCCATTTGTGATGCTGGAGCATTCGGGATGCTTGCTATGGGCTTTATCAGCGGCCTTGAGGAGGCAAAGCGGTTGGTAAAAGAGGTTCAGGAGCTGACTGATAAGCCCTTCGGGTCAAATCTCTCGCTTATGAACCCTGCAAATGAAAAGATACTCGAGATACTGGCCGACGCCGGGATAAAAGTCGTCACCACCTCAGCAGGTTCTCCCCGGCATATCTATCCCCAAATCCACGCCCTGGGAATGAAAGGATTTCATGTTGCTCTTTCCCTCCCTCATGCCGTAAAGGCTACAGATGCCGGTGTGGATGGACTGGTTGCTTCAGGATTAGAGTCAGGTGGTCTTCGCTCTGCTAATCCTGAATCCTCAACCATGGTCCTCGTGCCATTAGTGGTAGACCATGTAAATGTCCCTGTGGTTGCTGCTGGAGGCATTGCTGACTCACGGGGCTACCGTGCTGCTCTAGCCCTGGGTGCTCAAGGAGTGCAAATAGGCACACGATTTATAGCTTCCGAGGAAAGCCCGGCTCCTGCGGAATGGAAGAATGCGATACTCAATTGCAGCGACGGTGACACCAGGCTTCTTCCTATGGGAAATATAAATGTGCGCGTTATCATCAATCCCAAGCTCAAGGAGAAGCTGGATAATCCCAACGTAGACCTCTCCCAAGACTATAATTTGATGAACGCCTCTCAAGCCTGGAATACGGGGGACTTTGACCTCTTCCCGGCAGGTGCAGGACAAGTGAGCGCCCTGATTAAAGAGATTAAACCTGTAAAGGCGATTATAGAAGAAATGGTTTCAGAAAGGTGTTGAATATTTACCAAAAAACACCCTCCACTTTTGAGCTTAAATTTGGGGCTCGCACAATTCTTTACTCTGCTCAAACCCTCCCACACGTCATTGCGAGCCTTTCTTATTGTCATTGCGAGCCCCTTCACTTACTGTCATTCTGACCCTGAATGAAGGGGAAGAATCTCACGCTCAGGGCAGGCTCCGGCGTGGCACGTATATTGATGTAGGATGTATCATGTAGTTTGGAGAGCATTTGGGAGACCTCTATGAGCGTGGCTGG
>MNYD01000093.1 GCA_001872925.1 Dehalococcoidia bacterium CG2_30_46_19
CGTCCCAAGCACTTGCCCCTCCCACTGCTTATCGGTGACATAAAACAGCTTGACATTCTGGCTAAGCCATTGTCTGAAATTGCCTTATTTTTAGCGAAGCGCTTCTGGCCCGGTGGGTTAACCTTAGTTGTCCCTAAAGCAGCACGTTTGCCTGGTTATCTTGGCAATACCAGCATAGCGGTGCGTATTCCAGCCCATCCTGTTTGCCTGGCACTTATTCAGGCAATCAATAATCCCCTGATTGGCACCAGCGCCAATATCAGTGGCCGGCCCAGCGCATTAACTGCTGGTGAGGTGAGACAACAACTAGGCAACGAGGTCGATCTTATTATCGATGGGGGTAGATGTCCCGACGGTGGCGAGTCAACTGTGGTTGATGTCACCGGCGGAGAAGTCGTGATTTTGCGTCAGGGCATTATCCCTGAAGATGAAATCAGCCGAGTGGCAGAGGAATATCGGAAGATAAAGGAACCATGCGGATTGCTTTAGGCTGTGACCATCGTGGCTTCAAGCTGAAGCAGGCAGTTATGGAGTTTCTGCAGCAATCAGGCTATAGCTATCATGATTTTGGCAGTTATAGCACTGAATTAGTGGATTATCCCGATTTTGCGCAAAAGGTGGGGAATGCAGTGGCATCGGGTGAATTTGACCGCGGCATCTTAATATGCGACACAGGAATAGGTATGTGTATCGCGGCTAACAAGATAAAGGGAATAAGGGCAGCGCTATGCCATGATACCTTCACCGCAAAGCGAGCTCGCTTACATAATGATGCCAATATCTTATGTTTAAGGGGTGAGAATATTGAAGTTAACGAAGCCCGGGAAATCGTCAAAACTTATCTTTCAACTACATTTGAAGGCGGCAGGCATATCCCGAGATTAAATAAGATAAAAGTTTTAGAAACAGGTTGACAAAGTTAGCCATAGCTGATATTTTCATTTTTTAACTTTTTGAGGGATAGTCATGAGAAGCGATGTGATAAAGAAAGGTATTGAAAGAGCACCCCACAGGGCGTTACTGCGGGCTGTGGGCTGTTCATCGGTTGATTGGAGTAAGCCGTTTATCGGTGTTATCAATAGCTTCAATGATATTGTTCCGGGACATATTCATTTGCAATCCATTGCCAGTGCGGTAAAGGAAGGTGTTCGCGAGGGAGGTGGCGTGCCTTTCGAGGGCAATACTATCGCGGTGTGCGATGGTATCGCCATGAACCATGAGGGAATGAAATACAGTCTGCCCAGCAGGGAAATCATCGCTGATTCTGTGGAGATTTTTGTTCAGGCGCATGCCTTCGATGGATTGGTATTTATTCCAAATTGCGACAAGGTGATACCGGGAATGCTTATGGCGGCGTTAAGGCTTAACCTGCCCGGCATTTTTATCAGTGGTGGTCCCATGCTGGCGGGAAGACTTGTTAAGAATGGTCAGGAAAGAGCGGTGGACCTCAATTCCGTTTTCCTGGCGGTAGGTGAGGCAGTAAAGGGAAGTATCTCTGAGGAAGAGGTGGCAGAATTGGAGGAAGTTGCCTGTCCTGGATGTGGCAGCTGTTCCGGCATGTTCACCGCTAACACTATGAATTGCCTCACTGAAGCTCTGGGCATGGCTTTACCTGGTAATGGAACAATACCAGCGACACAGGCACGGCGGATTCAATTAGCTTATGAAGCCGGACGACAAGTTATGGAAGTCCTGGCCAGGAATATGCTGCCTCGAGATATCGTTACCCGGGATTCTATCTACAATGCCTTTGCTGTGGATATGGCTTTAGGGGGTAGCACTAATTCGGTGCTCCATCTAACCGCAATAGCACATGAGGCAGGAATTTCTTTCCCTCTATCCTGGATAAACGAGATTAGCCAGAGTATTCCTTATATATGCAAGTTAAGTCCCGCAGGAGATTATCACATTGAGGATTTAGACATGGCTGGTGGTATTCCAGCGCTGATGCAAGAATTGTCGAGCTTATTAAAACTGGAGGCAAACACTGTGCTGGGAAGACCGCTGGGAGAGGTAATAGCAGGGCAGCGGGTTAAAAGCAGGGAGGTGATTCGCAGTTTGTCTAATCCCTATAGTGCTACTGGCGGAGTCAGCATGTTGTTCGGCAATTTAGCTCCTGATGGGGCAGTGGTGAAAAGGGCAGCGGTAGCCCCCGAAATGCTGGTTCACGAAGGTCCGGCAAGAGTTTTCGATAGTGAGGAAGAAGCAACAGCAGCGATAATGGCTTCAAAAATCAAAGTCGGGGATGTAGTGGTTATTCGATATGAAGGACCGAAAGGAGGTCCGGGGATGCGTGAGATGTTGACTCCTACTTCACTTCTTAGCGGCATGGGCATGGATAAAGAGGTAGCTCTTATCACCGATGGACGTTTTTCTGGAGCCACGCGAGGTGCCGCTATTGGTCATGTCTCCCCTGAAGCGGCGGAGAGGGGACCTATAGCTGCGATAAGAGAGGGTGATATTATTAAAATAGATATTCCTAATAACATATTGGAGATAAAATTGAGTCAGGAGGAGATAAAGAAGCGCTTAGCTTCGTTGCCTTCGTTTGAACCGAAGATTAAGGCTGGCTATCTTAGTCGCTATGCTGATAAAGTTACCTCAGCCAGCACAGGAGCGGTATTTGCTGATTAGGAGTTTGTCATGAAGAAAACCGGCGCGCAGATTTTATGTGAAAGCCTGATTAAGGAAGGAGTCGAGGTTATTTTCGGCATCCTTGGTGGCGCGATACTGCCAGTGTATGATGCCTTTACCCAATATCCCCAGCTTCGGCACATATTGGTTCGCCATGAACAGGGAGCAGTTCATGCCGCTGATGGCTATGCTCGAGCCACGCATAAAGTAGGTGCATGCATAGCTACTTCAGGTCCCGGAGCTGCTAATCTGGTAACCGGCATTGCTAATGCTTACATGGATTCCTCTCCCTTAATAGCTATAACCGGCCAGGTAGCCCGACCATTTATTGGCAAAGATGCCTTTCAGGAAACGGACATCACCGGCATCACCCTTCCCATCACCAAGCATAATTATCTTGTTTACTCAGCTTCGGAACTGGCAATGGTGGTGAAGGAGGCTTTTTACATTGCTCGGACAGGCAGGCAGGGACCTGTTCTCATTGATATACCACGGGATGTTCAACAGGAGGAAGCGGAGTTTATTTATCCTGACAAAGTTGACTTACCGGGCTATAAGCCTGTTGTTCAAGGTCATCCAGCTCAAATCAGGAAGGCGGCAAAGCTTGTTAACGGTGCTGAGCGCCCGCTTATCATTGCTGGCAGGGGAATAATTATGTCTCAGGCTTATGCTGAGCTAAAGGAGCTGGCAGAGAAGGCACAAATACCCGTGGTTAACACGCTTCTTGGTATCAGTTCCTTTCCCCAGAACCACGTTCTTAGTTTTGACATGCTCGGGATGCATGGAATGGCTTATGCCAATATGGCGGTACAGGCTGCTGACCTTATTATCGCTATTGGCATGAGGTTCGATGACCGGGCTACAGCAATCACGGATAAATTTGCTCCCGAAGCACGTATTATACACATCGATATTGACCCTGCGGAGATAGGCAAAAATGTCAGGGTAGATGTGCCTATCGTTGGAGATGTCAAAAATGTGCTTGGTGTGCTAAATAACGAAATCACTGTCAAAGAGCATGCAGAATGGCTCTCCACGCTAAATAAATGGCAGCGTGAGCATCCATCGCTGCTAATCAGGGAAAGTAGTGAGCTTTTACCACAATACATTGTTCGTCAGATTTACGAGGCTACTCAGGGTGATGCTACGGTGGTAACTGGAGTGGGGCAGAACCAGATGTGGGCAGCACAATATTTTACCTTTATCAAGCCAAATAGCTTTATTTCGTCGGGCGGTCTGGGCACAATGGGATTTGAGCTTCCCGCTGCCATGGGGGTGAAGGTTGGGCGTCCTGATGAAATGGTGTGGTGTGTTGCTGGTGACGGTGGCTTTCAGATGACTATTCAGGAGTTAGCCACCATAGCGGTGGAGAATATTGCGGTGAAGATAGCCATAATTAATAATGGTTATCTTGGCATGGTAAGACAATGGCAAGAGTTATTTTATGGGCATCGCTATGTTGATACACGACTTTGGAATCCCGATTTCGTCAAGATTGCTGAGGCGTATGAAATCCCGGCTATAAAGGTAAGGCATAGAGATGAAGTAAGTCCGGCGATATGCAAAGCGATGGATTATGATGGTCCATTTCTTGTTGATTTTATAGTGGAGCCAGAGGAGAATGTCTATCCCATGGTGCCGCCGGGGAAGAGTCTATCTGAAATAATAGAACTGCCCAAACCGAAAAGGGTGCCGAAGGCAAAACCAAAGATACTGGCAAGGAGTTGAGCATGGAGACTAAGGAATACACGATATCCATGTTGGTGGAGGACAAAGCTGGCGTGCTCAATAGAGTGGCTAGTTTGTTTCGGCGACGGAATTTTAACATAAAAAGCCTCGCTGTGGGTGGTAGTGAACAGCCTAGTTTATCTCGCATGACTGTTGTGGTTGCTGCTGACCCGGCTCAAGTGGAGCAAGTCAGAAAGCAACTGGATAAATTAATTAATGTGGTCAAGGTATCCGATATCACTGATGCGGACATAGTAGCCAGAGAGCTGGCATTAATCAAAGTTGCCGCTACTTCTTCGTCGAGAAGCGGAATTATACAAATTGTTGATATTTTCCGAGCTAATATAGTTGATGTTGCTGCGGATTCGGTTACAGTAGAGGTTACCGGTGACGAGGACAAGGTGAATTCCCTGCTTGAGCTTCTTCGTGGTTTTGGCATAAAGGAGGTAGTCAGGACAGGAAGGGTAGCGTTAACTCGTGGAGGTGCATCTAGCAAAAAAAATCCTAAGCACTAAATCCTAAACCCTACCACTGCTTTCGCAGGGGTTGAATTTGTTTAGAATTTAGAAATTTGAACTTAGGATTTCTGTTTAGGAGGACTATGGCTAAGATTTACTATGATAAGGACACTAACCTGGATTTAATCAAAGGGAAGACGATTGGCATTATCGGCTATGGTAGCCAGGGGCATGCTCAGGCCCAAAATTTAAGGGATAGTGGCTGTCAGGTTATCGTTGCTGAAATGCAGGGAAGCGAGGGCTGGAAAGCGGCCAAAAGTGCTGGTTTTAAGATAGCTGGCGCTGCCGAGGTAGCCAGGGAAGCTGATATTCTGGTTATGCTTGCTCCTGATAATCTGCATCCGGTAATTTATCGCGAGTCAATCGAGAAAGAACTCTCCCGGGGCAAAACATTGATGTTCGCCCACGGCTTTAATATTCATTACTCTCAAATTGTCCCCCCAAAAAGTATAGATGTAAGCATGATAGCTCCGAAATGCCCCGGGCATATGTTGCGGCAGCTCTATACTGAAGGCTCCGGAGCCCCGGCTCTGGTAGCTGTGCATCAGGATGCCTCAGGCAAAGCAAAGGATATTGCCTTAGCGTATGCCAAAGGAATTGGCTGTGCTCGAGCTGGAGTGCTGGAGACAACTTTCGCTGAGGAGACCGAAACTGACCTCTTTGGTGAACAAACTGTGCTCTGTGGTGGGGTTTCCTCCCTGGTCAAAGCGGGTTTTGAGACATTGGTGGAAGCGGGCTATCAGCCAGAGATTGCCTACTTCGAGTGTTTCCATGAACTTAAGCTTATTGTTGACCTTATGTATCAGGGCGGTTTGAATTATATGCGCTATTCGGTGAGCGATACTGCTGAGTATGGTGACTATACTCGTGGTCCAAGGGTTATAAATGAGATGGTCAAGGATGAAATGATACAAATCCTGGCCGAAATTCAGGATGGTAGCTTTGCCAGAGAATGGATACTGGAAAATCAGGCGGGTCGCCCCAGTTTTAATGCTTTGAAGAGGATAGAAGCTGAGCACCCAATTGAGATTGTGGGCAAAAAACTGAGGGATATGATGCCCTGGTTGAAGAAATGAGGAATAAATTTTGGACAAGGTAATCATTTTCGATACCACTCTGCGGGATGGGGAGCAGGCGGCAGGGGCAAGCTTGAATCCCCAGGAGAAGCTGGAGATTGCCAGACAACTGGAGAAGCTTGGCGTCGATGTTATCGAGGCTGGCTTTCCTGCTAGTT
>MNYD01000157.1 GCA_001872925.1 Dehalococcoidia bacterium CG2_30_46_19
CTACCTTATCTCAATATCTCACCAGCCATGGGAGCATTGGATCGCGACATATGACTAAGGCTTGTGCTAAGCATCAACGGGCTATAGCACGGGCTATAAAGCGGGCTCGTTTTTTGGCTTTGTTGCCTTATGCCCCAGTTCATATCTGGAAAACAGGCGGTGTAGGCTTGTCTGAATCAAGACATCGCAGGAGGTAAATGCCTAAGCGAACTTATCAGCCAAAGAAGCTTCCTAGGAAAAGAAAGCTAGGCTTTCGCGCCAGAATGGCTACTCGAGGTGGGAGGAGAGTACTCAAGCAAAGGCGTCTTAAAGGGCGGTGGAGGTTAACCCCAGTTTGATTGTATGAGACGACCTTTGAGTCTAACTAAGAAGGCAGATTACTTTTCAGTTTACCAAAGAGGCAAGATATGGAAGGGAGATTTAGTAAGGGTGAAGGCTTTGCCCACTGGCTTAAGTTCGAGCAGGTATGGTCTCTCGGTGAGTAAGAAAGTGGGCAATGCGGTAACACGCAATCGGGTGAAACGCTTATTAAGAGAGATAATGAGGCTGCAAATGATAAAGCCAGGATGGGATATAGTATTTATTGTTCAGGCTGAAGCAGCGAATGCTGATTATCACCAATTGAAAAATTCGGTGACTAAATTATTGGCTCAGGCGCAATTGTTAATAGACAATGATAAAACAATTAATCCTCGATTTGATTGAATTATATCAAAAAACGATATCAGAAGTTACTCCACATTCCTGCCGTTACCAACCCACTTGCTCTCAATATGCTCGTGAAGCAATTGGAAGGTATGGATCTATTAGAGGTAGCTGGTTGGCAATTAAACGGTTGGCTCGGTGCAATCCTTTCGTTAAAGGGGGATACGACCCTGTGCCTTGATTATAATGCTAAATAACTGAAGTGAAGCAAGTAAAGATATTATTCCTCATCGCGTTTTCTCTTCTTGGGTTAGTCCTGGCTTCTTGTGTTCCTGGTGGAACTCAGCCAGCGCAGGGGTGGTCAGGAATTACCCTTAATGATGGCATCCTCTACATGGGCTCTATGGATGGCAAAATTATGGCGGTGAATCCCTCTGCCCGAAGTCAGAATCTCAGTTTCCCCGCAGATGGGGAGTGGGAGTACCCTATCACTGCCCCTTCCGGAGGGGGGTTGTCCTGTAGTCAGACATCTGCCTCTGTTGCCATATATGGCACACCCGCTGTGGATGAGGCTCTAGTGTTTAGCGGGGGCTATAATGGTAAAGTCTACGCGCTAAACGCCTCAGCCCGAAGCCAAAATTTGGATTTCCCTCAAATGAGAGACAATGAATGGTTCTATCCCAAGACAAGCGAGGTAATAGGGGCTATTGTGGGCAGCCCGGTGATGAGCGAGGATGCTATATATGTAACAAGTTCGAATGGCAAGGTGTATTGTTTAGACAAGCATTTTGGCGATAAAAAATGGGAATCGGATATTCTCGCTAAGAAATTGTGGTCCACTCCCTATATTGAGGGGGGTAAGGTTTACATAAGTACCTTTGATGGGCACCTTTATGCTTTATCGGCTGAGGATGGCAGTATAACCTGGAGTTTTGCCATAGCGTATCCAAAAATAGGATTTGTTTCCTCTCCGGCAGTTTATGAAGGAACCATATTTGCAGGCTCCTTTGATGGTAATCTTTATGCTGTGGAGATAGGGGAGAGTGAACCATTGTGGAATTTCACCGGTGGCAATTGCTTTTGGGCTGCGCCTGTGGTTAGTAACAGCACTGTTTATGCCGGATGTCTTAATGGCAATATTTATGCTATTGATGCCACTAATGGCACGGAATTGTGGTCTTTTGATGTAGGCAGCCCTATAGTGGTCTCACCGCTTCTGGTAGATGACTCGCTAGTGGTAGCTGCTGAGTCAGGTAATGTGTATGTCATTAACCCAAAGACGGGCATCGGCGAGCGAATTAGGAATCCAGGAAATGATAATAAGCCGACCATTAATGCGCTTGTTCAAGCCTCTCCCTGTGCTCAGGAAGGCATAGTTTACATTCGTGGTCAGGATAATTGTCTATATGCTCTGGATATTGAGCAAGGACGGGTAATTTGGAAATTTCCGCTAACTACCCAGTAGAAGTTTTGTAATCATGGCTGAGTTATGGAATTTAATTATCCTCAACCCGATGCTTAATGGGCTAATTGCGCTGAGCAGCGTTTTAGGGGGCAGTTTTGGGCTGGCTATCATTGCTCTTACCGTTATAGTTCGTTTGATACTACTGCCTCTTACTTTGAAGCAACTCAAATCCACCAAAGCCTTGCAAGGAATGCAGCCCAAAATTCAGGAATTGCAGAAGAAGTATGGCAAGAACCAACAGAAGCTCCAGCAGGAGATGATGAAACTTTATAAAGAGGCGGGAGTCAATCCTCTGGGTTGTATATGGCCAATGCTAGTTCAATTTCCAGTGTGGATTGCCCTTTACCAATCTATCATGCGAGCCTTGGCTACTACGCCTGAAAGCTTACTGAACTTATTCCAGCATCTTTACTCCTGGGGAGTAGTGGCTCAAGCCATTCCGCTGGATAGCCATTTCTTATGGCTTAATTTAGGGTCTCCTGATAGCACCTTGATTTTAGCCATTATAGTGGGTGGCTCAATGTGGGTACAACAGAAAATGGTGACTGCTCCCTCTGCTGACCCGAGGCAGAAGTCAATGAACAGCATGATGCTGCTTATGATGCCATTTATGTTTGGGCTGTTCACCTTGATGTTTCCCAGCGGTCTGTCTCTTTTCTGGGCAGTTTCCAATGTGATTGGCATTGGGATTCAGTACTGGATTACGGGATGGGGTTACTTGAGACGGGGGACTTCGGCTCAGGTGGTAACTAAACTGGGAGGGAAGGGTGGCATTACAAAAAGACCTTAAAGTGGGTTAACACCGTAAAGAATTACTGAAAAGAAGGGTTAAGATATGGATGAACTGGAGATAACTGCGAACACGGTTGAGGAAGCGCTGGAGGAAGCCGAAGAGCGACTGGGGATGAAGCGAGACCGGTTTGAAGTAGAGGTTATCAAAGAAGGGAAGTCAGGGATTTTGGGTATCGGAGGTGAAGAGGCTGTAATTAAAGTGAGGCCCTTACCTTCAGTGGAGGAAGATTTAGTTAAGATAGCCAGGGAAGTTCTGGATAACTTGCTCAACTTATTAGGGGTAACAGCTGAGGTCGAAGTTCTGTCTGACCAGATACCGACGACTTTTAATATCAAAGGTGATGATTTAGGTATTTTAATTGGACGGCATGGTCAAACTATAGTTTCTTTGGAGTATATTGTTAAACTTATAGTGGCTGCGCGATTAAAAGGTTGGCAGCCGCTTTTTATCGATATTGGTGGATACAGGGAACGTCGTCGTAGTTCACTTCAGCAATTAGCTTTGCACCTGGCGGAACAGGTTAAATTAGAGCATCGTGACATAACCTTGGAGCCAATGTCTGCTAGTGAACGCCGCATTATCCACCTTACCTTAGCTGATCACCCTGAAGTGGTAACTCATAGCATAGGTGTGGGTGAGGATAGGAAAGTAGTTATTTCGCCAAAGTAGAGCTAAGCCATGTTTCATGAGGTAAATAGCAAAATAAACTTCGCTAAGCTGGATGAGGATATCCTCCATTATTGGGAAGAGCATAATATTTTTAACAAAAGCGTCGAGGCGAGGAAGGGGGCGCAGAGGTATGTTTTTTATGAAGGACCACCCACAGCTAATGGTAGTCCTGGAATACATCATGTACTTTCCCGTCTGTTTAAAGATGCTGTTTGCCGGTATAAAACGATGAAAGGTTATTATGTGCCGCGCAAGGCTGGATGGGATACCCATGGTTTGCCTGTGGAGTTGGAGGTAGAAAGCACCCTTGGATTTACCAACAAGGCTCAAATTGAGGAATATGGGATAGCCCAATTCAACCAGAAGTGTCGGGAAAGCGTTTTTAAGTATATCAAGGAGTGGGAGGCAATGACTGAGCGTATTGGCTACTGGCTGGATATGGAAAACCCCTACATAACGCTGGATAATGGCTATATCGAATCTTGCTGGTGGCTTCTAAAGCAGTTGTGGGATAAAGGGCTTGTTTATCAAGGATACAAGGTAACACCGTATTGTCCCCGGTGTGGGACGTCCCTCAGCTCTCATGAAGTCGCTTTGGGGTATCGAGATGATGCGGTGGACCCTTCGGTTTACATAAAATTTAAGGTGCCGGAGAAAACAGTTACTGAGTATCTCCAAAAATTTGGTGCTGACCCTGGCTTGCCAACTTACCTTCTTGCCTGGACGACTACGCCCTGGACACTGCCTGGAAACACTGCCCTGGCAGTAGCTCCTGAGGCTGATTATGCCTTTGTGAAGATCAGCATTGAGAATCGAGGTGAACAACTGATCTTGGCTAAAACCCTGTTGGAGAGTGGTCTAACCAATCGATACGAAATTCTAGGGATTTGCAAGGGCAAAGAACTGATGGGAGAGCGCTTGGAGGGGAAAGGTATGGAATATGAGCCTCTCTATCGGCTCCCTGAACAGCTGTATAGAAGATGGAAATTTGTCTTTAGTGGTGGAGAGGCTATCGAGCCTGGTGGGCTAGTGCAGGAAAGCCCTGCTAGAGGTGAGAATTTTTGGCTCATCGCAGAGGACTTTGTATCTCTGGACGAGGGCACAGGGATCGTGCATGTCGCTCCAGCTTTTGGTGAAGTGGATTATAAAGCGGGTGAGTCCAACGGGCTTTATTTTGTCCAACCTGTTGATGAGCGGGGGATTATGAAGGGTGATCCTCGTTTTGAGGGTAAGTTTGTCAAAGATGCTGACCCTCTTATCCTTGAAGACCTTAAATCGCGGGGGCTTCTTTATCGCAGTGAGAAGATTACCCATACCTACCCATTTTGCTGGCGCTGCGAATCTCCTCTGCTCTATTATGCCAAAGAAGCGTGGTACATCAAAACAACGGCAATAAAAGATAGGCTCATTCGTGGTAACAAAGAAATAAACTGGTATCCTGAGTATATCAAGTATGGTCGTTTTGGCGATTGGCTGGAAAACAACGTTGATTGGGCTATCTCCAGGGAGCGTTACTGGGGGACGCCGCTGAATATCTGGCGGTGTGAATCTTGTAGCAATCTTGAATGCCTAGGTAGCATTGAGGAATTAAAAGCAAGGTCAAAACTGACAGCTGACAGCTATCAGCTGAAAGCTTTCAGAGATTTGCATCGCCCTTATATAGATGAAATCACCTTTGCTTGTTCTGGATGCAACGGTGTAATGCGACGCGTTCCTGAGGTAATTGATTGCTGGTTTGATTCCGGAGCTATGCCTATAGCCCAATGGCATTACCCCTTCGAGAATAAGGAGCAATTTGAGCAGAATTTTCCTGCTGATTTTATTTGTGAAGCTATTGACCAAACTCGAGGTTGGTTTTACAGCTTACATGCTATATCCACATTGCTCTTCGACCGCCCTTGTTTTAAGAATGTTGTCTGTTTAGGGCATATCGTGGATGCTCACGGCGAGAAGATGAGCAAGTCCAGGAATAATGTGATTGACCCCTGGCTGGTGGTGGATAACTATGGTGCTGATGTGGTTCGTTGGCATTTGCTTACTGCAGCACCCGGAGAAAATGTCCATAGCTTTTCCATGCAAATGGTAGCTGAGACAATGCGGGGAGATTTGCTTACTTTATGGAATACCTATTCCTTCTTTGTCCTTTATGCTAACATCGACCATTTTGTCCCTCAGGGGAAAGTGGTGGCTCTATCTCCTTCTCATCTGGATAACTGGATTATTTCAGAGCTCAATCGGCTTATCGCTGATATGATCAAGGCGCTGGATGATTATGACCTTACTTCAGCGGCACGTAAAGCCGGGGATTTTGTGGACGAGCTTTCCAACTGGTATGTGAGGAGGAGCCGGCGGCGATTTTGGAAAAGCGAGGAAGATGTTGATAAGTTAGCTGCTTATAACACGCTATACCAGTGCTTGGTAACTTTGTCGAAGCTGTTAGCTCCGTTTGTTCCCTTCACTGCCGAGGAAATTTACCGAAATTTGGT
>MNYD01000135.1 GCA_001872925.1 Dehalococcoidia bacterium CG2_30_46_19
ACTCCTCCTCAGGTATCGTTTCATCGTCGTCCACTTTCATTATCTTTCCCCTGAATTCTTCGAAAGGAGGAGGAGCCTCCATCGTCTTCCTAGTAGCAAAGTAAAGGACTATCCCGATTATTGCGAATAGCAGGCCCAGGGCTATCGAAATTATTTCCCCCATAACTAAGGAAACTCCCATCTCTGAAGCTACCTGCGTACCAATATAGTATGTTAGACCAACAGCGAGGACACTACTGAAGACTATTGCCAGGATTGGAAGAACCATGTGTACTTTAAATGGGCGCTCGATGTTGGGCCTTCGTTTTTTGAGCATGATAATGGACATCATCAGCACAATGTAGAGAACAAGCGACATTGCACATGCCCCGGCACCCAATATCATAACCAGATTGGGGGCAATGACAGCACAAAATAATATCGCCACAAATATTAAGGCATTAACCGGCGTTTTAAATTTCGGGCTCAGACGTCCAAACCATTTTGGTATTACCCCTTCCTTACCAGTAGCATAAAGAGTCCTTCCTGTCTCACTTAGATTGGCATTGAGTGTTGGAGGATGCATACCGACAGCGGCAGCAAGGGCAATCATGGCGATGGCGAAACCGCCAGCGCCAGCATATTGAGTTGCTGCGGCGATAGGTGCTGCTATAGGAGAACCCAGAACTGCGCCAGGCGCTAGACCCAAAGATATACCAATCACCCAGACATTCACCAGGAATACAAGCATAACGGAAATAAGAAACCCCTTTGGCAGTGTGGTCAGGGGATACTTAATTTCACCAGCCAGTGTGCCGCCCAGCTCCGTTCCCACAAATGCCCAATAAGCCAATCCCACTGCCATCAAAAATAGTAACGGGGTTATTCCCTCAGCGAAGAACGGCTGTTGGTATAATTCCACCTGAGTATGGGGGATTGATAATGCCCCCCAGATAATCAAAGCAACGAACATAAAGCCAAGTAAGTAAAATTGCGTTCGGGAAAAAATCCTCACTCCAAGAATGTTTATGACACACACCGCAACCACCAGCAGGCATGCAATTAGGGCATCGGGAAGAACAGCTAATACTGGTATTAAACATTTAATATAGTACGCAAAGGAAAGGCTCTCTGTTCCGCCACTGCCTAAAATCAAGGCGAGCATCGGTAAGAGCATAAGCATCAAAAGGAGATTCGCTGCCCCGGGTGGAAGACCATATCGTATGCTGTATATCGGACCGCCGGAATAAGGAAAGATGGTCGCTATCTCCGCCATGCTCATTACCACAACCAAAGACACGATGAACGCCAAAAATAATACGAGTAAAACGCTGGGGCCGGTAATCGAGGCAGCCATGGGAACGAAGAGCATCGTCCCACAACCTATGGTAAGTCCAGTATTGATTAAGACAAATTCGATAAAGCCGATCTTTCTTACAGCCTGGGTCTCTTCAGCCGGTCTGGAAATATCCACTATTTTCCCCCTTTTCCTCCGGGCTTTCGAGGTTCCTTATATCCTTCTTCTAACCTACTGCCCGAACTCATGTAATCCTCTCGCTTTTCTGATTATACGTACTATTTGTTTGACACTTTATCAGAAATAATTCTTTGTGACAATACCCCATCAAAAAAACGGGTAAGAAGTGCACCAATGTATAACCGGGGGCCGTAGGTTCAGAAAAGGCTAATTCCAAAAGCGAAGGTAGAAATCATTGGCAGGGCTTCTCCAAATATCTTTCTTCATGAAGTCTTCTTGAGAGGCATGCAAGACACGTGCCCACGTATGCCTTTCTTTAGTATATCATTGAGGTTTATTCCTCTCCTCGCTTTCAAATAACGATTCCTTGCATGATAGTATATAACTCCGATAACCATCCATGCTACGAAGATGGCAAAGCCATATAGGTTCTGCACCCCAAGCGCAAGTATGAAAAAAATACCAAATAATATGGCTAAACTTGGAAGTAACCAAACCCAGGGGCCTCCTAGCCTAAAGGGGGCTTTCTGATAAACATCGGGCATCATGCGAGGTAATAGATATGAAGCGATGAGTATCGGAATAAGAAGAACAATGGAACCAATAGACGCAGTCACACCGAGAATTTCAAGCGAACTCGCTCCTAGAGGAAGGGCAGCCAAAGAAATGAGGTACATAACAAGCAGACCCCAATGAGGCGTCCCATACTTCTTATTCACCGCACCTAAGGTCCTGGGGACTACCTCATCATCAGCCAAAGCTAAAATATACCTCGAGCCAAACATATACGTGGCATTTAAGGTAGTAGCCATGGCCAACAGCCCTCCTCCAACAGTGAAAAATATCGCCAGTGGACTGGAAAGGAATTTTCCCGCAGATATGGATAGAGGTTGATTTGCGCTGATTTCCCATGGAACGGCACCCACGGCAACCAATCCGATGAGTGTGTACAACACGATAACCATGGGAATTGCTACGGCAAATGAACGAGGTATAGTCCTCCCAGCATCCTTTATTTCAGCACCCAAATCTATGATGTAGTTTGCCCCCATGTAGGCAAAGAAAAGGAATCCTGCGGCAATAGCAACGCTTCCAACTCCCTTGGGAAACAAAGGAGTCAGATTGGAAGGGTCGATATTCGGTATGCCACCACAGATATAGGTAAATAGAGCCGCTATCAGAATGAAAAACATGGCAACTTGTACCTTGGCAGCAGCTTTTATACCAAGGAGATTTATAACGAAGAAGAAGGTTAACGCAATCACTGCTATGCCTACTCTGGGCAGAAATGGAAAAAGCACCTGAAGATAATCTGCAAATGTATAGGCATACAGTGGTAACCCACCTAAAAGTATTCCCATCATGATTCCCCACACCCCTATGAACCCCCAGAATGGAGAAAATATCCTGCTCGGATATCTGAAGCTACCGCCAACTGTGGGAAGCGCAGCGCCGAGCATACCAAGTGGAAGCACAGCAAATATCATGGGTAAAGCTGCTACTATGAATGCTATAGGAACTGCTGAGCCACTTATTCCTATGGCCACGCCGGTCAAAGCAAATATGCCAGCACCGACCATGGCTCCTATCTCTATGGACACTGCATCCATCAACCCCAATTCTCTCTTGAGCCCTAATTCTGATACACCGGCCTCTTTTTCCATTGCATCGCCTTTCATTGCTTATTGTTACTCATGATGGGCATTATTTTGAGTAAGACTAAGCGATGAGAGTTTTGAAAATAAATTGTTTCACTATTATCTTATTGAATATAGGGAATTAAATTGCTGCTAAAAAACTTGTGGAATGATTTTGGCAATTTCTTGTAATCATGCTCCTCTTTGATAATAGGAGTGAGGTCCACCGAATTAAAAGTGTTCCAGAAAAGGAGCGGGGCATGTTCACGGTCCTTTTGAGTCCTCACAAAATGCAGCAGCGCGGCAAAAGTCTTGGCAGTATAGGTCAGGTCCAGCTTTATATCTTCAGTCTGTTGAATAATTTCCATCGCTTCCTTTCCCTGAGCGGTAGGCGCACCATAGTCTTCCCCACAAAAATCATGTAAAACGTACATATCTTCACCATTGAACCTGATAACGGGAACGTTTCTATCATATTTCCTCATCAAATCAACTACCTTATTAGCTAGATTTGCAGTTGCCTTCTCATTTGCTATCCAATGATATGAAACACGGACACCCACTATTGTCGAATTCAGCCCTGCTAGCTTACTTCCCACGAGTAGCCCTGCCATTGTCCCTTTAGACCCTAAGGCAACAAATATATATTTTGGCTCTGGAATCTCTCCAGTATCGATTTGTCTTTTTAATTCAAAGGCGGCGGCGACAAAGCCCAGGCTTCCCCGTGGCGAAGAGCCTCCCGGAGGAAGATAATAAATATTGCGTTTCGACAGAAAATACCAAATTGATTTTAACACCGCCCCAGCGGTATTTTTGGCATAACAAAGCTGTGCCCCAAAATGCTGGAAAAGAAGAAGATTTTCTTGAACATGAGTGGTAAGCGGCTGATCAACCAGCAATAACAGAGTGTTCAGCCCGAGGCGGTTACCATGTATCACTGTGGCAAGACCATGGTTTGTCCCTACCCCTCCATAAGTCATAATGACTTTCTTTTTTTTCTGAAGCGCATCCGGAAGTGTGAACTCTAATTTTCGTACCTTATTCCCTCCGTAGTAGTCCGATGATTTATCATCTTCCTTTATCCAGATATTCTCGTAACCAAGCTCCCTCCCCAGGTTCTCCAATTTCCTTGCCGGGGTAGGGAAATTTCCCAGGCTCCTCCAGGGAATATTCTTTAGGCCTGGATACGCCTCAAATAGTATGGATCCCACAGCACTAACTCAGCTTATAATCGACACCTTTCTTGCTTTATTTCTTTAGCACGGGTATGTACGTTCTATTACCTCTAAAAATCCCTGGAATCAAGGCATGCAACAGCAATCCAGCAACAGTATGTAATGTCCTTCGCTTTATCCTGGTATCAAAAGACTCGCCAATGGCATATTTGAGATATTCCATGACATGCCGCGTTGGTTGGCCTCGGTAAGATACTAAGCCACCCATTTCGGCAGTCAGATAGCAACCAGCACAATAAGTTACTAGCTCCGATGCCCCTGTTGCCTTTGCCTCTTTCAGCGCCTTTAAAGCATTTGTGAGTACGTCCTTCAATCCAAAATACTGTTTGGCCCCCGCAGCCATGCCACAGCAATAACCATCTACCCCACTGTGGCTCCATCTCCACTATTTTTACCCCAATTCTTCCCAGTATCTCACGCCATGGCTCCATTTCTTCAGAGGGGTCCATTATCCTGGCATGACAGGAGTCTTGAACCGTTGCACTTATATCAAGCTGTCTTTCCACCTTCAGCTTCCCGCTATTCATCCTATCCAGTATCCAGTGCGCCACAAATACAGGCTCGAAGTTAAACTTTGCCCCGAATTGCCCTGGAAGCACTTCCTTGAACATCCTGTAGCCTGCAGGACACATAAAAACAAGGCGTTTTATCTCGGAGCTGGCGAAATATTCAGTAAGCTTGTCCGCCTGCTGTTGCACAATATCGAAAACTCCTCCTCTGTAGAACATCTCGCCACAACAAAGGTCCCACCTCCCGAATATGGGTAGGTCTTCAAATACCTTGCTGTTTGCCAGATAAGGCAAAGCTAACAGATTGCACCCGGCATACATCATCTCTTCATGGGCAAGGTCATAGGATTGCGCTTCCCACTTGTTTATCAACGCTTTTTCATCCTGTGGCATGGAGGGCACGAGAGCAGACCTGAAGTTCTGGGGAGGATATGGCAGAGGCATGACCCATTTTGCCTTTAGGGGAATGCCATTTTTGCGGCCTGATTCATAGGCACGGTTTAAGATAAGTTCGTAGGGATGACAATCGTCAGGGCAAAATGCGTTGCAGGCAGAACAATAAATGCAATCATCCAGTATTCGTGTCTTTTCCCCAGCAATTAACTTCTTTATCTCCTCCACCGATTCTTCATGTGTGAAATGGAGATAATTACACCTCTCCAAGCATATGCCGCAGGAAGAACACTTCTCATAATCGAAAAAATCATATTTCCCCTTCATACTTGAGTGCTCCATCATTTACCATTCTTGGGCTATCTGTTTAACACGAAATCTTTTTTTAGAAATAAGTTTAGGGGATTGATTTACCAGCGTCCCCACAAGCTGCGACCTCCCCCTTTGTCCTTGGCGTCTTGCCGGCTTCTCCCCAATCGCCATTTGAAGCATCTCCAGAATATGATAGATGGGCATGCCAGTGGGATAGAATGTGTGCACTGTGGAAAGCATTTGAAGGCATCCAGCGCAATATGTCACTATAGCACCCGCCCTGGTTGCTTTGGCTTCCCTCAGGCTCCTTATTGTAGAAGATACAATTCTAGTAGGGCTGTAACCCGATTCCGGGCTGAAACCTCCGGCGATGCCGCAACATAAAGAGTTTTGCCGACAA
>MNYD01000158.1 GCA_001872925.1 Dehalococcoidia bacterium CG2_30_46_19
AAAGCGACTGAACTCTATGGCTGAAGAGACAAGACGACGGTTTTTCTACGGTTATGTCGTAGTAATAGGTGCCTGGCTGGCTATGTTTGTAAGCGCCGGGACTCAGTTCAGCTTCGGCATTTTCCTTCCCGCTCTGCTTGAAGATTTTGGCTGGACACGAGGAATGCTCTCCCTGGGATTCACGCTTAACCTGCTCTTCATGCCGGTCTTCGGTCTATTGTCTGGTTATCTGGTGGACCGCATCGGGCCAAGACGGACTGTAATCATAGGCGCCATAATCGGTGGCATCGCTGTATCCCTGCTAAGCACCGTGACCCAAATATGGCAATTCATCCTCATCTATGGAGTGCTGGTTCCCACGGGCATAGGGTTGTCCTATACCGTTCCCACGGTGAGCACGGTAAGGCGATGGTTCATGAAGAAAGCAGGCAGAATGGTTGCCATCGCCTGGACAGGTTCAGGGCTGGGCATAGTCTTTTTGGTGATAGCGGCGCATGCCATGATAGATTCCTGGGGATGGCGCACAAGCTACCTTGCCTTTGGTGTGATTCTTCTGGTTGGAGCGGTGATAGGTGGTCTTCTGCTCAAGAAAGACCCGGAATCAGTGGGGACTTATCCCGATGGAGTGAAACCCTCTGAAGAAGAGTTAAAGGCGAGAGCTGACTTCGCAGTACGTGGTGAGAAGTGGTCGGTGCGGGAGGTTATCAGGGTTCCTAGCTGGTGGCTGCTTATCGGTGCTCAGCTGGGATATCAGGTGGCAATGCTGGGTTTTCTAGCTCACCTGATAACCTGGGGTGCCATTGACCTTGGAATACCGCTGGGAACTATGGTGCTCATTTATAGCTACGTGTTTGTGCTGTCGGCTGTCGTGGGTCGTCTGTTCGGGGGATTTATTTCCGATTGGTACATGGCTCGCTTTCATATCAGTCGAAAGCCGGTACTTTATCTCACCACCCTGGGTGTGGGTCTTGCTGCCCTCTTGTGCTTTCAGGTTGACAGCGCTCTGGAGATAATCCTGGTGTCGATTTTGCTTGGCTTCTGTTATGGAAGCGGGCTATCTGTGTTTCCTACCTACCTTGGTGACCTGTTCGGTGTGGGGAATGTATCAATGCTCTATGGTGTAATTGGGCTCTTCGTTGGCGGCTTTGGAGCAATGGGTCCTGCCCTCTATGGCCTTTCCTATGATGCTACAGGTTCCTACAACCTTGCCTTCCTGGTCACAGGAGTTCTGTGTCTGATTTCTGCTCTATGCCTGTTCTTGCTCAAGCCACCGAAGAGGCGGGAAAATATTACTATTTGAAGGGTGATGCCGGTCACTCTGAGCCCTTTGTTTTTCCCGTAATCCAAATGACCAAAACGGTTTTGAACTTTGAATTTTAGATATTGAGATTTGTTCAGGGTTCCAGGTGTCATTGATTTTCCTCACTGGTCTGCTATTATAATTAGTAGACCTATCTCAGTTTTCCGGGTGATTGAAGACCTGGTGCAAATTGGGGTAGTGGAGGAAAAGCCGCAAGATAGAAATTGTTTAGCAACCCATCCCTGCCCCCTTCCCTTAGCAAGGGAAGGGGGAGTGCAGGTAAGAGAGGGGTTGAAACTGAGACGTAGAAGTGCCTAGAATGGAACCTTCTTATTCAGGGTTATATCGTAGTGGCGGACTTAGACGCAGAGTTGAGGCGTTAGAAACACGACTGGCGTCATGTGATATCTGTCCCAGGGAATGCCATGTCAACCGTCTGAAGAATGAGCATGGGTTTTGCCATTCTGGGTATCTGCCTATAGTTCCTGCGGTCTGTGACCATCATGGCGAGGAGCCAGCTATCTCAGGCACGAGAGGAACTGGAGCTATTTTCTTTGGTAATTGCAATATGAGGTGTGTCTACTGTCAGAATTGTTACATCAGTCAGGACCCAGAATGCCAGGCTTCCAAGGAAATGGATTTTCATACCTTAGCGGAACATATGATATATCTTCAAGATGAGCTGGGATGTCACAACATCAGTTTTATTTCACCCTCTCACTTTGTACCTCAGTTAGTTCGAGCAATCTTAGAGGCAGTGCCTATGGGGCTCAAGGTACCCATAGTTTATAACACTAATGCCTATGATTCTGTGGCGTCGCTTCAAGCCCTGGATGGGATTGTGGATATCTATCTACCTGATCTGAGGTATGCCTCTGATACCCGGGCCGCGAAGTTTTCCCACACTGGTGATTATGTTGCGCGAGCACGCCAGGCCATCCTTGAAATGTATCGGCAGGTAGGGGGTGAGCTAGTATTGGATGATTCGGGGTTGGCCCAGAGAGGACTAATTATACGACATCTCATTCTCCCTGGCGGCTTAGCAGGTAGTCGTGATTCGCTTACCTGGCTGGTCCGCCATATTTCGCCCAAGGTTACTGTAAGCATTATGTCTCAATATTACCCGGCACATTTAGCCTCCCGGATACCTGAGCTGTGTCGTAGAATCTCCGTCTCAGAGTATTCCGAGGTTCTCGAACTGGTTGATGCATTAGGGTTAGAGAATGGTTGGATTCAAGAGATGGATGTGGCGGAGAACTACCGGCCACATTTCGAACGAAAGGGACATCCTTTCCTGGCGCAGAAGCTATAAATCTCTTCCCTTGCAATTTGAGAGTGTTTATTAACCTTACCCTCTTTATCCCCCTCTCTCCTTCAAAGGAGAGGGGAAAGAGATTTATAGAGAGGGGTTTCACCCCTCTCTTACCTACACTCCCCCTTCCCTTGTTAAGGGAAGGGGGCAGGGGGATAGGTTGCTAAACAATCTCTCAATTTGACACTGGAGAATTTTTGTTGCTATAGTGGTGATAGGTTTTGATTCGTGGCCCCGTGGTGTAGCGGTTTAAACATGCCACCCTGTCACGGTGGAGATCAGGGGTTCGAATCCCCTCGGGGTCGCTTTTTATTCCAGTGGTTACCTCAATAGTCCTTACTGGTGGAGGTAGTTCCCGGCTGGGAGGCAATAAGGCCCTGCAAATTGTCGGTGGGAAAAGCTTGCTGCAGCGAGTCATTGAGCGGGTGACGTTGATAAGCGACCAAATTCTGGTGATAGGTTCTCCCCACCAGCGCGGCTTCCCGGTGGATTCTGGAATAGAATACCGGGAAGATTTGTATCCTGGCAAGGGTCCGCTTGGTGGAATCTATACCGGATTGTTAGCCTCTAAGTCAGTTTACAATCTCGTAGTTGCCTGTGACCTGCCCTTTTTGAATGTGGAACTGCTGCGCTACCTGATCAGGCTCTCTCCTGGTTTTGATGCTGTTGTCCCTCGGGTAGGGAAGGTGCAGCCGCTTCATGCGGTGTATTCTAAGAATTGCCTGGATGCTGTGAAGGTGCAGGTGGAACATAACCTGCTGAAAATCAGCCGTTTCCTGGACTCGGTGAATGTCAGGTATGTAGAAGAGACGGAATGTCGCAGCATTGACCGCCAGCTACTAAGTTTTTTCAACGTAAATTCCCGGGCAGACCTGGCCCGAGTTAACAGGCTGGCGGAGGATATTGGCTTGAAGAATGGGGATAAGCTATAATCCAAAGCATCTTGCAAGAGCAATTGCACTATGTCATTGCGAGGCAGACGAAGTCAGCCGACGCAACCTATGGAGGGGAATGGGATTGCTTCGCTTCCCCTTCATTACATTCAGGGCTTTGGCTCACCGCAATGACAATTAGAAAAAGGCTCAGAATGACAACGAAAAAGGTTGCAATGGCACCGCCTATGTCATTGCGAGGCACTACTGTGCCGAAGCAATCCCATGCCCCACCGGGATTGCCACGCTACGCTCGCAATGACAACATGGTAAGGAATTTGTTGCATGGTTTCTGTTGAGCAGGCATTACGGGAAATCCTTTCCTGCGTTGAGGTTCTTGAACCGGAAAGGAAGCCGATACTGGACTCTTTGGGTCAGGTTTTAGCCGAGGATGTTCATTCCACCATTGATATTCCACCTGCGGATAATTCCGCCATGGATGGCTACGCGGTGAGGGCTGAAGATACACATGGTGCCAGCGAGTCAGCACCGAGAATATTGTCTGTGACCGGGGAGGTTGCTGCCGGCTCTATATCTCGTGAGGAAGTCAAGCGGGGAACGGCTATTCGTATCATGACCGGAGCGCCGTTGCCCGATGGCGCTGATGCCGTGGTGCCGTTTGAGGATACCGATGAAGTTGCTCGGAAATCGTCTCACGGTGACTTATCACAAATCGGCATATTGTGTGAAGCAAAGGAAGGAATGAACGTTCGTGGGAAGGGAGAGGACATTGCCCAAGGCTCTTTAGTGTTGAAAAAAGGGACTGTGCTTCGTCCCCCGGAAATAGGAGTGCTGGCTTCCCTGGGGCATCCTGCCGCCCTGGTTATTCGCCGTCCGGTTGTTTCGGTATTAGCTACGGGTGATGAGCTTGCCGATATTGACCAGCCGTTGCCCCGGGGAAAGATTTATAACAGCAATACATATACCATTGCCGCTGAGGTCATACGCTATGGTGGCATTGCCAGAATTCTGGGGATAGGGCGCGATTCAATTCAGTCGTTGGAAGGGAAAATTGAGGAGGGACTGGATTCAGACATGCTGATTACCTCCGGTGGTGTATCTAAGGGGGACTATGATGTGGTGAAAGATGTTCTGGTAAAGTGTGGCGAGATTAATCTGTGGACGGTATGCATGAAGCCGGGAAAGCCTTCTGCCTTTGGGGTGATTACAAAGGGGGGCAAGAGGGTTCCTCTCCTTGGCTTGCCGGGGAATCCAGTTAGCTCGATGGTGACCTTTGAACAATTTGCTCGCCCGGCGATTCTAAAGATGCTGGGCAAAAGCAACTTTGCCAAACCATCCATCCCGGCAGTTATCGAAGACGATATTACAAACACCGATGGGCGACGCATCTTTGCCCGGGTGGTTGTTGCCAAGCGAAATGGTAAGTATTATGCCCGCCTTACCGGGCGTCAGGGCTCGGGAATTCTCACTTCAATGGCAAGGGCAAATGGCCTGGCGGTTATCCCTGAGGATACCAGAGAGGTTAGAAAAGGAGACGTGGTCCAGGTGCAGATGTTGGATTGGGGAGAGGAAGTTTATTAACGGAGGGAAGATGTTTCCGGCAGTTTCCATTGTGGGCAAATCGGGAAGTGGCAAAACAGAGCTCATTGAGCGTCTGATTATAGAGTTTAAAAAACGGGGATACCGAGTTGCCACGGTGAAACATAGCCAGAGGCAAATAGACATTGATAAGCCGGGGAAGGATAGCTGGAAATTTGCTGAAGCAGGTAGCGAGGCTGTGGTTGCTGTATCGCCTGACAGGCTTTTCTTTACCCGAAGCCTGGAGCATGAGCCAAAATTGGATGAAATTCTACGTCTCATTGGCTCTGATGTTGACCTTGTGTTAATCGAGGGGTTCAGGAAGGGTAAAGCTCCTAAAATTGAGGTGCATAGGAAAGAGCTAGGGGAGGAATTGCTATGTCCTGTGACGATGCTCTCCGCTATCGTTACTGACGAGTCACTGGATATTGATGTGCCGCAATTCCCTCCAGACGATACTCGGGCAATAGCTGATTTTATCGAAAAAGACCTCGTCTCCCAAGCTAAAGGCGATACCACCCTTTTTGTCAATGGCAAGCAGATTTTTATAAAGCCGTTCATTAAAGATGTTATCTCCAGGACTTTAATAGCCATGGTCTCGACACTGAAGGGCGTTGGGGAGATTAAAAGCGTCGATATTTCCATAAGAAAGAGGCCTTGAGGGAATGTCATTGGAGCCCTTCTGTCATTGCGAGGAGCGTAAGTGGTTGTGAGGCATAGCCGAAGCAAACTGGAGCATGAGATTCCTCGTTTCACTCGGAACAAGCTCCGCAATCTCTAAAGAAAGGTGACAAATCTTCCCTCTCC
>MNYD01000060.1 GCA_001872925.1 Dehalococcoidia bacterium CG2_30_46_19
TTAGCAAATAGGGAACTCGTTGACTGCTGCCATCACAGGTCTTGCGGTGGAACCGGAAACTGCCGCGCTTGTGATATTAAATTCGCCCAGCTAAGCCTTGGGAGCTAAAGAGCTAGTTGCTGGCGATAATTTCGCAATGGAAATCACTCTCGCCAAAGGCGAGTCCCATTGCCTTTGCTCTCCGGAAGTAAAGCTCTATTCTGGTGGCCAGCTTCCATCTGAAGCTTGGTAAAATGCATTGAAATAAGGGGCAAGAATGACAATTACCATAGTTTATGACAATGAAGTGAAGAAAAGGGGATTAAAACCTCATTGGGGATTTTCAGCCTACATAGAGATAGAAAAGACGCTGCCGATTTTGTTTGATACTGGCGCTGATAGCCCCACATTATTACATAATATGAAAGAGTTGAATATTGCCCCTGAAGGAATAGGTATAATCGCGATTTCTCATGCCCATCTCGACCACACCGGCGGGCTTTCTGAAATTCTCAAGATAAACAAAACCGCTGAACTTTACATCCCTAGTTCATTTGCAGTAGTAGCTTCAGGGAGAAAGGTAACCATTGTTGGGAAAGATGCCATCCAAATTTGCGGAAATGTCTTTTCGACCGGTGAACTTGAAGGTATAGAGCAATCCTTAGCAATCAAGACGGATAAGGGAGTTTTTGTGGTAACTGGCTGTTCTCATTCGGCAATGAGAGGCATATTAGGGGCTGCCTCGGAGTTTGGGAGAGTTTACGGAATTGCCGGCGGATTTCATGGTTTTCATGACTTTAAGGCATTTGACGGCTTATCGTTAATCTATCCCTGCCATTGCACCCAATATAAGCAAAAAATACTACAGTTATTCCGTGGCAAAGCTCTAGGGTGTGGGGCAGGGCTGGTGATTGAATTATAGAGATTGGTTGGTCACAACCTTACGATTGAAAAGGATAATCTCCAGGCGATTTCACCCGCACTAACCTTAGCATGCTGGGAATACCGATAACCAATAAAAAGGGAAAGGGGGGCAGATGTATTGACAAAAGCCAGTATAGTGGTTTAATATAAAATCGGTTCGCATAACAAACCTTTTGCGAACCAAAGAAGTGGATAAAATAAAACATTCATGCATGACATAACCCTAGAGCCGTTAATCACTGAGTTCTTGGAATACCTAGAAATCGAAAAGGGTTGCTCTTTTCTCACTACTCGCGTGTACAGACATTATTTGAACCGTTTCCACAACTGGCTCAGTGAAAATTCCCCTACTACCAAAGCCGAAGACATAAACTTGGAGGATGTTAGGGGGTACAGACTATATTTGGCGCATTTTCGTAATAGAAATGGCGTGCCATTAAAACGTGTCTCTCAAAGCTACCATATTATTGCGTTGAGAGCTTTTCTACGTTATCTCTTAGTCAAGCGTGATATACCTACCTTATCGCCTGATAAGATAGAACTTCCAAAACAAAGTCCTCGTTCTGTTAGTTTCTTGGACTCGGAGCAGATAGAAAGGTTATTAAACAGTCCCCAAATATCAAACGAGATAGGCTTGCGGGACAAAGCTATCTTGGAAACCTTATTTAGCACAGGACTAAGAGTATCAGAGTTAGTGAGGTTAAATCGTGACCAGATAGACTTAAAGCGCCAGGAATTTGGTGTTAGGGGTAAAGGAAACAAACTCCGAGTAGTTTTCTTATCGGATACAGCTGTACAATGGATTAATCGCTACCTGCAGTCGCGTCAAGACCATTTCAAGCCACTCTTTATTCGGTATAGCGGTGGAATAAACACTGGAAAAGACGGTGAAAAAATGCGACTGACAGCAAGATCCATCCAAAAAATCGTTACTAAATATGCAAAGAGGTGTGGATTGCCAGTCAAAGTAAGCCCCCACACATTGAGACATTCTTTTGCCACAGACTTGTTGATAAGTGGGGCTGATCTTCGTTCTGTTCAAGAAATGCTCGGCCATGAAAGTATTAGAACAACTCAAGTTTACACTCATGTTACCAACAGACACTTAAAGGAAGTGCATAAAGCTTTTCATAGTAGAAAATAAGGAATTTGCCTAGAATTGGTGCTGAGTACCAGATTTTGTCCACTTCTCAGTAAGCGCAAAGGAGGTTAAAAACCATGAGAGGGAAATGGCGAGAAACTGTACCAACAGGCCTTAGTTTTTCCATAAACAAAGCCATAACGGCACTGTTGGTCATCTTAATCGTCTTCGGGGCTTTGCTTTATACGCAGGGGTGCGGACAACCTGGTGCAATTAACACAATTACTCTCGATGAACCCCCAGTAAATCCGTTTGTGGCTGATTCACCCTGGCCGATGTCGCACGCGAATCCATACTGTCAGGCATCTTCCCTGTATTCGGGGCCAACTGAGGATACGTCGGAATATAAATTCGATTACTTGGGGGAGCTAATGTATTACCCTCCAATAACTATTGCTATTTCTGGTGCGTACTCTGACGGCAACCGCGTATTATGGGGAAATACCCCGGCCATGGTATTCAAGGTAGGTCTCGATGGAAGTAAGCTTTGCTACATTGAGAAGATGGAGAAAGAACCTGTAAATGTAACGCTATCTCGTATGGAATGCGGATTGTCCGGCGCGTATACCCTCGTTGACTGCGAAGGTACGTTTTTTGTTCCCAGCATCCGTAAGATCTTCGGATATGGTGATGAAGTTCCCGGTGATCCTTATTCAAAAATAGTAGTCAAGCATGTTTTTGAAATCCCCAGTGACCAGCTTCGTAGCGAAGATGAATTTATTCGCCGACCTTAATATTGCATACGATGGCATGCTCGTTTTCGTTACCAATAAAGCGACTGTTGGGGTTGTATCCCGCAGTTTCGACTCCGCACATTTCCTGCATCTTGGAGAGGACGAAGAAACATCGAATTCAATCGCATGTGATGAAGATGGCGGGATTTACGTGGTGACAAGCAAGCACATGTACCGTGTACAGTGGACGGGAGACGGACTAACAACCAATGAAAGCGAAGGAGGCTGGATTGCCAATTATGAAACAGGTGGTGAGGTGGGCGGTATAAGGCTTGGCATGGGTTCTGGTTCCACACCTACTTTGATGGGGACTGGAGAACAAGATAAGTTCGTTGTCATTACTGATGGGCAAGAGTTAATGCACATAATACTCTTCTGGCGGGACAAGATTCCCTCTGACTGGGTGCAGATTCCTGGGACTAAAGACCGTCGTATAGCAGCTCAGGTTCCGGTGACATTCGGCAATCCTGAAGCTACCGAGTCCTCTTCCGAGCAATCTGTGTGTGTTAGAGGATACGGCGCATTGGTCGTCAACAATCAACTGAATACCACCTCTGAAGACCCTATCATCAATATAGTAATGTCGCAGTATCCAGATGTAGCGCCATATGGCGCGGAGAAATTTGAATGGGACTCTCAGACCCACGAGTTGCGCTCGGTCTGGGTGAATGAAGAGGTCAGTCTGCCTAATGGAATACCAGCAATGAGTGCAGCCACCAACCTTATCTATGACATTGGACAACGAGCAGGAAACTGGACGTGGGAAGCACTGGATTGGGATACCGGGAAATCGGTTTTCTCCTATGAGATTGGCAGCAACTCACAGTATAACAGCTGTTGGGCGGCAACCGAAATCGGCCTTGATGGCCGTTTATACAGTGGATCCGTCACTGGCATGATGTGCCTTCATCCTGATTAGAGCTTTACAACTAGAACGGCACTCGAATAGACATGCCATAATTGCCCTGCTCTACCTCAGCTTTTGTCTAAAAGCTCATGATTAGTTATTCCCATCCAAAGTAGCACCTCTTTGCCGCAGCTTATTAGTATTATGTCAACTACCTCCTTGTTTTACATGGTTAATAGATGTTAACTTTCTACCATCGTTCAGATATTCGAAAGGAAGTCTAATGACAATATCCTCCCTCACAAAAATCTTTGAACCGATACAGATTAACTCCCTGGAGCTTAAAAATCGGCTGGTAGTTCCTGCAATGGGTACTAACTTTGCTAACCCCGATGGCACGGTAAGCGAGCGCCTTAAGGACTACCTTGTAGCTCGAGCTGACGGTGGATTCGGTTTGATTATCACCGAAATAACTGCTATTAGCCCTTATGGTAAAGGTTCACCTGTTCAGCTTAGTATTTGGGATGACAAATTCATTCCGGGGTTCAGGGATTTAGCCAAGGCGATACATGCTAAAGAAGCTAAAGTTGCGGTTCAATTGTATCATCCAGGAAGACAAACCCTTTCGTTCCTAACTGGTCGACCTCTGGTGGCCCCTTCAGCAATTCCCTGCCCTGTTTGTAGAGAAATTCCTAAGGAGCTCACTGTAGAGGAAATCTGGGAACTAGAGGAACAATTTGCTGAAGGTGCTAGAAGAGCTAAAGAGGCCGGGATGGATGCCGTAGAGATTCATGGGGCTCATGGATACTTGATAGCGCAATTCATGTCAGGGTATGCCAATCATCGGTCAGACGCTTATGGAGGAGATCTGGAGGGGCTGTTACGGTTTCCCATCGAAATTATCCACAAAATCAGGGAAACGGTGGGGGCTGACTATCCTATCATCTTTCGCTTAAGTGGAGATGAGAGAGTCGCCGGTGGAAGAACCATTCAGGAAACCAAGACAATAATCCCCCTTTTAGAGCAAGCTGGGGTGAATGCCTTCCATGTCTCCACTGGTGTTTACGCTAGTTTTGATTATATAACCGCTCCCATGGCAATTCCTCCTGGCTATAATGTAAGTGCTGCTAGTGAGGTTAAAAAAGCTACCTCTGTGCCAGTCATCACCGTGGGAAGAATTAATGACCCCCGTATGGCTGAAGAGATCTTGAAAGAAGGTCAAGCTGACTTAGTTGCTATGGGTCGAGCCTCATTGGCAGACCCCGAACTGCCGAAGAAAACAGCAGCTGGAAATTATGATGATATCCGATGGTGTATCGCTTGCAATCAAGGGTGCATAGATAGGCTCTTTGATTTGGAGAAAATATGCATATCCTGCTTGGTCAACCCCACAGTGGGTAAGGAAAGAGAGATGGCACTCATTCCAGCCCCTCAAAGCAAGAGGGTTCTGGTTGTGGGTGGTGGTCCCGCAGGTATGGAGGTAGCCCGAGTTGCTGCTTTAAGAGGCCATGAGGTTTATCTATATGAGAAGGAAGAAAAGTTAGGAGGTCAATTTAAGCTTGCTGCTGTTCCTCCATGCAAGCAAGAAATTACTAAAATAATAAATTACCTAAGTATCCAGATTAAGAAAGCTGGGGTAAAGGTAGCTTTGGGTCAAGAAGTGACTGAAAAAACGATTGATAACCTTCAGCCTGATGCAATAGTGATTGCTACAGGAGGAACTCCTGTCATTCCTGACATTCCAGGGATAGAAGAGGAAGGAGTGGTCACGGCTTTTGACGTCTTGGGGGGTAAAGTAACACCGGGGCGCAGCATTTTGGTAATAGGAGGAGGTATGGTGGGATGTGAGACAGCGGACTTTCTGGGGCAAATCATGGGATGCAGGGTAACTTTGGTGGAAGCACTACCCAGAGTTGCACAGGATGTCGGGGGGTCGACAAGGTATTTCCTGCTGCAAAGGCTTGCCCAGGAGAAAGCGAGCATTATTACTTCTGCCTCAGTAAAAAGGTTTGTTAAGGATGGAGTAATCCTTGAGCGAAATGGCAAGGAAAAAACGCTTTCAGGCTTTGATACAATTGTTCTCGCAACGGGAATTGCCCCAGTGAACAAGTTCGCCTCGAAAATCCGAGGTAGGGTAAAGGAAATGTATGTCATTGGTGACGCTAAACAGCCTCGCAAAGCTCTTGATGCTATCGCTGAGGCTGCAGAAATAGGTCGCAAGATCTAACATTAAATGGGCTCGGCAGGATTCGAACCTACGACCAACCGGTTATGAGCCGGCCGCTCTGCCACTGAGCTACGAGCCCATAAAAGCGGGAGACGGGACTCGAACCCGCGACAACCTGCTTGGAAGGCAGGAACTCTACCACTGAGTTACTCCCGCAAAACAATAGGGACAAAGCTAAAAGTTCACAAAAGTTCACAAGCCAACTACTCAATGATTTTATCACTTCAAGAGCTACAGGGACAAGTCAAAAGACAATATATTATTCTATGCTTGATTATCCTGATGGCAATGTTCGTTTACGTTTTGCGTCATCCCTTCCACTATATATCAACCGCATTTTAACTTTACCTAGAATTCTTTTTTCACTTTTGATTTTTCCTCAAATTCCCAGCCTTTTTGTTTGAACCATTTGGATTCCCATTCACCTGAGTGAAGCCATTCCTCTTGTTTGCTGACATCTACTACACCGGTAATATCTAAATGACCACTTATTTTAGTAGGTTCTGGAAGTAGCGACTCAATTTTTTTCTTATACTTTCTCCATTCCTCTCGTTCTAATGGGTTTTCTCCAAAAATAAAAGTAGGAGGATACCGCCCATTATATTTTAAATAATCAAGTCGACGAATAATCAATGTGAAAAGGATGTCTGTGGCATGTCTCATTATCTCAATCGATTTTTCTATTGTGTTTCTGCCTAGGATAATCGCTTCGGCTCTAAGACTTGTTGATGTTTTATGGGAAGCATAGTATAGGACAAGGTCTAAATCTTCTTTATCTATGTTATCTAGCTTTTGATATTGGGCAGCGGTGAAACGGAAGAATAATGGATTTCCATGTTTATTCTTGTTATAAAATCTATTAAAGAGATTTCTGTATTCAACAAATTTTTTAAAATGGAAATTAAAAGCCTCAATATTCTGATTTTGAATAGTCTCTATTTTGGTAATCAATTTCTTGTCATCAGTAATTTCTGAGGGAACTGGTAGCAACAATAAATCAGAAAAGTAGTCATTGGAAAAGCTTCTTCCCCAAAAACGACCGATTTTGGTATCTGTATATCCAACTATATTCTTTGGCAAATCTTCCAAAGGTTTCTCAAATGCCAAACAGTAAGCAGCCAGGTCCTCCAGTGACATGATTGTTTGTGCAATAATTTCAATACAAAAGGTTCTCTTAGCTAGTAGTTTGTCTGTTAGTTGATTTCCTGATAAAGCAGAATCGGGAATCTTAGCAGCAGTCCTATAATTATATAATAAGCCCAATTGGCGTTTTCGCCTCAAATGCACATTTGTTTCAAGGTAGTTATAAAGAAAATATATGGCTTCTTTACCCTCTTTGGAGAGAATAAAGCCATGTGTATCTCTGGCGTTCATCTGTAAAAGATTCATATTAGAGTTTGTTGTTCCAAGAGTATTAATTTTGGTCCTTCCTAATCATTTAACCTCCTTCATGAGGCACAGTTCGCCAAGTTATGGTAATTGTAGCATTTGCAGAAAGGGGACTATCGGTGTGATTCACACTGCTGGCTATCTCATTATCGGGAATGCTGGTATCGGTAGTTGAAGCTTTACTATCACCTCATAGGATTAAGCCTGTAAGCACACCCTCGTCGAAACCTGTCCAGGACTTACAAACCACCACATCTCTAGTATTCGCTTTCTTTGCTACTACTCCCCGCAGCCATCTAACCATTGTGCTATACAAGCCTCAAGGTCTGGCGAGGGCAGTACTTCCTTGTCGATTATCACATCTAACACTGCGGGAAGTTTGGAGTCGACTGCCCTTTGTAAGGCAGGCTTGATTTCGGAAGGCTTTACCACTCTTTCCCTATAACAATTCATGCCTCGAGCGATTTCATCATATCGAACATCACCAAGGTCAACGCCAATGTATCTCTTTCCAAAAGACGCTGTTTGTCCGGCTTTTATCATTCCCCAAGCACTGTCACTGGTGAGTGATTCACAAATCTACTATGCTTAAGGAAAGGAATAATCTCCCGGGGCTCTCGATATCCAAGCATTTCCCTCTTTGTGATATATTAAGGATACGGCATAAACCAGAGCAGACTGAAATAGACAAGGTAATTGAGGTGAAATAACCTATGTCCAGAATAGCCATCCTTAGCGATGCACACCTTCTAATCCAGGCTGAGCGGTTCAAGGAGGAGGACCGCAGGTCTCCCCGAGGCGAGATTGCGCTCAGGAA
>MNYD01000121.1 GCA_001872925.1 Dehalococcoidia bacterium CG2_30_46_19
ATCTAAATCCGCCATCTGCCGATTAAAGAGCATGCCGTCTTCATAGTGCCCCCCACCAAGTACTATATCGGGATTAGTCGTCTTCAAGTCGGAAAGAAGGGGAGTCAGGTCAGTCACCCCCCCGGGATAGGTTCTCTCAAAAACAATATCAAATCCAAGCTCGGTGGCATGCTCTTTTGCTCCCGCCATGACCATCCTGGAGAACTCATCATCCTCGTAAGCCAGGGCAACCCTTTTAGCCGCAGGGTCAATCTGGTGAATCATGTCAAGGGTGCCTACGTGATACCTGGTGCCTGGACCGATTGTCTGGACTACATACTCGTATCCTTGTTCGAAGATTCGATCGCTGGCACCGCCATGGTCCATGTAAATCATGTTATATTTTTCCGCCACTGGAGCTCCAGCAAGGGTGAGCCCCGAGCTATAGGGGGCAATGACGAAGTCCACCTTGTCAACTGTGATTAACCGCTCTATGAGGCTTGTCACAGTTTCCTTTGCTGATTCACAATCGTAGTACTTGTATTCCAGCGGGACTTTTGCGCCAGCTACCTCAACTCCACCATACACCTCGTTAACCCATTTAACGATTCCTTCTATGCCACCGACAGCCTGTTCTCCTGCTTTGGCATATTTCCCCGAAAGGCATACGGGATGGCCAATTACTATCTTCTCAATAGCCGGTGGTGCTGCTTCTTCAGGGGCACAACCAGGTAAAGCAAATGCTACCGCCAGTACCAAAGCCAACCCCCAAAATAACGCTAACTTAGCCTTTTTCATTATTCTCCTCCTTTCTTTTTAACCCTAATTTGAAATTACGTGTCCCCATTTATCTACATCCGTAGTCATCACCCCCTTTAACAGTTTTCTAGCTATTATGACAATAACTCTATATTTTCAATACTAATCTTTAATGTACCAATAAGTCAATATCTGTGGCTGTACACTTTTTAGCGTGAAAGTTTTATATAAGGATGCTGGAAAGGGGTGATGACCTTTTGAAGAGCATATTCACTAAAATTTCAGGAGGTTTTCACACTTATTGACACGGGTGTGGTAAGCTTAGAGTGAAATTTACCGATATAGCCTAGATTAGCTGTTTGACCATGTAGTCGCCTTCTAAGTCATAACCTAGCTGACGATAATAGTCTCTGACTCCAACACCGCTCAGGATATTTAATTTCTTGCTATGAAATTCCTCGGCAGCAATCCTTTCTGCTTCTCGAAGCAGCTCTTTCCCTAAGCCTTGATGCTGGGCAGCTTGCTCCTCTTTTTCCCCCAGGGGGACTTCAGGTCCGAAGATATGCAGCTCCCTGATGAGAGCCTTATTGCTGTCGTGCCCTTGGGGATTTATCCTCAGCCGTAACAAACCAAACAGGGTCTCATTTTCATCTTCATAGCAAAGGAAGATTTCCTTTCCCTGAGAGGCATCGTACTCTAACCTGGTTAGATGCGGTTCACCGACTATCCAGCCATCTCTCAAGCGATGTCCATATTCTCGGCAGCGAGTGCATTGACAGCGGAGGTTAAGTTCGCTCATCCGTCTTGCCACGGTTTGTCTCAGTGCCAGGTCACTGCAGCCAGCGAGGATGAATTTACTGGGAATATCCCGCATTAATCTGGGAACCCTGACATATTTTGGAAGAAGGTTTTTAATATTAGCCAGTAAATCTACCATCCGTTCATCCTTATAAGGCTGGTAACGGTTATCACGATACCAATTTTCCAGTTCACTCCCTGCCACTACAAGCGTGGGATAAAGCTTGAGCCCATCGGGCTTGTAATATTCATCATCAAAGAGCTTCTGTGATAGTTCCATATCATGCTCAGGGGTTGAGCCAGGTAACCCTGGCATCCAATGGTAGTAAACTTTAAAGCCATAATTGCGCAATAGCTTTGTCGCTGAGATAACCTCTGCCACTCCATGTCCCCTTTTTGTCAGGCGATGAATTTCGTCGTCTAATGTTTGCACACCCAGTTCCACCCTGGTAGTGCCAAATTCAAGCATCCGCTTTATCTCTTCCTCCTCGCAGAAATCTGGTCTGGTTTCGAGGCATAATCCTACACAGCGATGTTCAGCGGTCTCGTTCAATTTCTGGGCTTCTTTTATATCAGATGAGGGGACACCATTTAAGCCATCATAGCAATCCTTGATGAATTGGTACTGGTAATCCCACGGATAAGCTAAGAAAGTACCTCCCATGATAATTAATTCTACTTTATCCAGTGCATGTCCCATCTCAGTCAGGGTATTCAGCCTGTATTCCACTTGTTTTCGAGCATCAAAGTTACATTTTCGGGCACGAAGCACTGCCGGGGATTCCGCGGTGTAACTCTTTGGGGCATAGGCAGAAGTTGGGCAATAAACGCACTTGCCAGGGCAAGGAAAGGGCTTTGCCATGACTGCCACCGGCGTTACTCCAGAAATGGTGCGAGATGCCTTCTTTATCAAGGTCTTATAGTATATTACAGAAATCTTTGCACTTGCAGAAGGTCAAAATCCTAAATCCAAAGCAGCTACTCAGGTTCAAAGGCACAAAGGCACAAAGTTGTTTCATCTATTGGCTGCTCAATTTCCCAGCTAAGCTGCTAATCATTCGTTCTATCTCCCGACTTAATTCGTATAACTTATCGAATTCACCCCTGTTTAGATAATCTAGATTCATACAAATTTCGATCTGGGTTTGCAATTCGTACAGAGAACCCGTTGCAATTCGCAGGAAATGAATATACTCATTAGTTGAATTTCGACCATAACCCTCAGCTATGTTGCTGGGAATTGAAATTGCACAACGTCTTATTTGAGAAGTTAATCCGTAAGCTTCATCTTTTGGAAAGCCTTTGGAAATCTTATATACCTCAGTGACTAAAGTCATTGATTTTTGCCATATCTGCAAGTCCCTATATGTTTTGATGCTTCTTTGTGCCTCTGTCACTCTGTGCCTCTGTGCCTGACTGAATAGTTATTTCTTTTTCGAAGCTTCCAGATTCAATAAGGTTGATAAAAACTTCGGCTAACTTGGGGTCGAATTGCGTGCCGGCATTGCGTTTTAACTCTTCGATAGCCTGTTCAAGTGATAGAGGGCCGCGATATGGGCGTACTGAGGTCATTGCCGAAAATGCATCAGCTATGGCCAGGATGCGGGCTTCTAGAGGGATTTCATCGCCCTTGAGCCCTTCAGGATAACCACTGCCATCGTAGTGCTCATGGTGATAAAGGACAGCGGGAATGCAAGAAACTAATCCGGGCACGCTGCCTATAATACTTGCCCCCAGTTTGGTGTGGGCTTTAATTATTTTCCAGTCTTCTTCAGTGAAGTTGCCCTTTTTGTTAAGTATGTCATCGGGGATGCCGATTTTACCGACATCGTGAAGGGAAGCAGAGGCGCTTATTTTGGTTATCTCGTCATTGGGTAGTTCAATGGCTTTAGCTAAAGCTATGGCATAGGAGTTAACTTTTCGTGAATGTCCATAGGTATAATGGTCTCTGGCCTCTACCACTGAGGTTAAGGCGTAAATAGCATTTAGACTTATGCCCATGGTCTCCTGCCTTACCATGGCTGGTGGTTGAGGTGGAGTTTTAGAATGGATATAGCATTGGTTTCCGCCTTTGGTCTTGGCGTAATATAAAGCGGCATCGGCTGTCTCCATAAGGGTATTAAATGTTGCTCCGTTAGAGGGATAATGGACCAGACCGATGCTGCAAGTCAGGATGATATTCCGGGCTTTCATTTCAGCAGCGATTTCTTTTCGAATCCGCTCCGCTACCATATAAGCATCATCGATATTCGTCTCGGGCAGAATAAAGGTAAATTCATCTCCACCGTAACGAAAAGCTTGGTCAGCGCTCCTGATGGAATTCTTAATAATTCCGCCTACTTCTCTTAAAAGTTTATCACCAGCGAGATGTCCGTAAATATCGTTATATGTCTTGAAAGAATCGAGGTCAAGGATAAGCATGGAGAAAATGCCGCCATAACGGGAATGCCGTGCGATTTCGTCTTCGAGTCTTTCCTCAAAGTGACGTCGATTAAATAATCCGGTGAGGTCATCAATGCGAGCCTTTTGTTCTGCTTGGGTGTAAAGTCGGGAATTCTCGATGGGTGCGGCAATTTGTGATGCAAGTTGTTCTAGGAGTTGCAGTTGTTTGGCACTATAAGCATTGGGCTGGCAACTAGCGATGACCAGGGTGCCAATACTCTTGCCTGTTACTAATAGTGGCGAGTAGACAATGGACTGAATTCCTCGCTTAACCAGGTTATCTTCAGTCCAAAACATTCGGTGTTGTCCAAGGTCGGGCTCATACAGGCTCTTTCCATGTTTAATTACCCATTCGCTACCTGTTCCTTCCAGTGGTATCCTTTCCCCTGTTTGCCATGGTGAAGAGATAGTGCCCGATAACGCTGAAAAGCAAAGTTGTTCATTCTCAATCAGGGTGACCGCTGACCAATCAATAGCAACGATGTCCTTTAACTGCTGCGAGAAACCTTCAAATATCCCCCTGATATCCATGCTTGAGATTACGATGTTGGTTAAACGGCTAATGCTGCTTAGCTCCTTCTCTCTTTCCTCCAATTGTGCATAAAGATATTGTCTTTCCATAATGGCAGCGATGCGGGAAGCAACAGACTCAATTATTTCAATATCTTCAACAGTGTAAAGCTTACCGTTTTGTTTTTCCCCCATTGCAAGGATAGCAATAAGCCTGTCTTGCTTCATCAGGGGGAAAAGCATCTCTACCTTTGCAAAATGAATATCCTCATATTCCCTCTGGTTCATACTGTCTAACTTAACGAAGTCTCCTTTGGATATAAAACGAGCTTCTCGCCTTAGCCAGTTTGCAATGGTGCCGTCCTGTTTCAAGTTCAGCTTTTGCATTGCGTTATCTTCCATTGGAGGGCAGCTGAATGTCGCGCTGAAATCACCTTCTTCAAACTCAGGTAGAAGCAAACAAGCTCGGTAGCACTCCACAGATTGACACAGCAAGGATATTACTTTGTTTCCTAATTCCTCCAGAGTAGAAACAGTGTCTGCTTTGCTGGTAAGATTGAACAACTGCTGGCGATAATTGTATTTTTCTCCTGTTAAGCGTTGTTCTACTCCCGGGCTGAGAATGGTAAACATCCAGTAAGCAAACATAGCAACCCAAGCTGCAGCCGTTATGGCTGCTGCTACAGTGGTGAAGCTGATATTGAAGTCAAAGATGACATGGAGCAGGAAGAATAGAATGAGGTATGCTGCTACAGCGCCAAAGCTCATGATTGTCCATACCAACCCGCGGCGGAAGATAACCTTGATATCCAGCAGTTGGCGTGTTACCACTGCATAGGTAAGGATGCCAGCCATGGCGAAGTTTCCAATATGGAAGACGGGATACCCCCTCCCAGCGGGAGTAAATCCGACAACAAAAGAGGTGAATAAAACAGCGAGGCTAGCAAATAAGTAGTTTATCTGATTGCGCTCCCGTGGGTCGGCTAGGAAAGTCTGCCTCCGTGCCAGAAGATAAATATCCCTGCCAAGCAGGATAGCGATGATAACAAGTAAGGCAATAAACCAGGTACCATACTCCGCCGAGACGCTAATCTCAGTGAATGTGACACCCTTAGGGATATAGCCCGTCGCCGCTAGACCAATAGCCCCCGCTACTATGATATAAGCATAGGGTATCCTGCCTTGACCCTGGTAAAGGGAGCGTAAGAAGTAATGGAGTTGGATTGCCATCAGTATGCCGATGCAGATAGTGATTTTTGCAAGAAGGAGTTCATTTTGAATGAAAATATTGCTGTAAAACAGGAAGCTGCTTAAGCTCCATAGCATGGCAGTGATGAGAAAAACAAAGAAAGACTTTTGCTGCCTTTGCCATGGTCGGCTGCCCAGCAGGGTAACCAATAGCGGGATGAAGATAATCGCCGTAATTAATGGAATCAGGACGTAATTATTCATTCCAAGACAATTATTAACATAAGTTCTAAAGGTGTCA
>MNYD01000127.1 GCA_001872925.1 Dehalococcoidia bacterium CG2_30_46_19
GATATCCTGATTGACTTTGTTGATGACCTGGATTTTGATGGCACAACAGGATGGTTGAAAGGAGAGTTTAAGATACGACCGAGAAAGGCTTACTGGGATAGTCGCAAGATTGGTGCTGGACCACCTCCTATTAAGACAAATGATGGCTGGCTACTCATTTACCATGCTGTTGGTGAGCGTGACCCCGGTCGCTATAAGATAGGAATGATGCTGCTTGATTTGAAGGACCCGACCAGGGTCTTAGCCCGGTCCGAAGAGCCAATATTGGAGCCTCAGGTATGGTACGAAAACGAGGGGTGGAAAGCTGGCGTTATTTATCCCTGTGGAGCTGTGGTAATTAAAGACCGCCTGCTCGTTTACTATGGCGGAGCGGATAAAGTGACGTGCGTTGCTTCGGCAAAACTGGATGAGCTTCTTGAGCAGCTTGTTGGCTCCAGAAGACGAGTGCCAAGCGGTATCTACGCACCGCAAAGAGAGATTGAAACCACAACGGTTATCGCTATAAAGGTAGAACGAATACAAGCCTACTGTGTAAAGTGTCGGGCTAAAAGGGAGATGAGGAACGCCCGAGCAATAACTATGAAAAATGGCAGGCCAGCAACTCAGGGAGTGTGCCCGGTGTGCGGATCCAAGATGTTCCGGATAATGAAAGCTTGAAAGGATGAGCACCGCATATTCCAAAGTCTATGAGTGAATTTAGACGTTCTGAAGAAAATCCTATTCTGATACCACTCACTGAGAATGATTGGGAAGCAGAGGCGGTGTTTAATGGCTGTCCTGTGCGCAGTGGCAGAAAGATTCATTTCCTTTACCGAGCGGTTTCGTCGCCGCAGATAGTTTCTGGTATAGAGATGATGGTATCGTCCATCGGGCATGCTATAAGTACTGACGGTATACATTTCAAGTACCGAAGACAATTCATCAAACCCGAGTACTATTGGGAACGATTCGGTTGTGAAGACCCTCGGGTGACTAAACTCGGCGGTAAGTTTTATATTTTTTACACTGCGTTATCTACCTATCCCTTCTGTGCTGAGGGTATCAGCATCGGTTTAGCCATTACCAGAGACTTCAGCAAAATCGAGGCCAAATATCCGGTCACTCATTTCAATTCCAAAGCCATGGCACTCTTCCCAGGAAGAATCGGGGGCAAGATGGTGGCGGTACTTACTGTCAACACGGATAATCCCCCAGCCAAGATTGGGCTTGCCTTTTTTGACCAGGAAGAGCAAATCTGGTCTCCCGAGTACTGGGAAGGCTGGTATACCTTCTTAGACGACCATGTTTTACCATTACTGCGAACACCCGAAGACCATATTGAAGTCGGTGCGCCACCGATAATGACAGAATTCGGCTGGCTTCTGATTTATTCGTATATCCAAAATTACTTCTCTCCCCCGCCAATTTTCGGCATTGAAGCGGTTCTACTTGATTTGGAAAACCCTGCTAATATTGTGGCACGCACGGAAAAACCATTACTGGTCCCGCAGGCAGTATACGAGAAATATGGCAGAGTGCCTAACATTATTTTCCCATCCGGAGCTTTTGTGAAGGATAAGGAGCTGAGCATATACTATGGCGCCGCCGACAGCACGTGCGCTGTAGCCACCGGTAAGTTGAGCACCCTCATCGACGAAATGCTGTTGACGAAGGCACGGAGGATAAAGCTGGAACGCTTCCCCGGAAACCCTATTATCCAACCGAAGCCCGAGCATGGGTGGGAGTCAAAGGCGGTTTTCAATCCTGCCGCCCTCTATGAGGATGGGAAAGTCCACCTTGTATACCGTGCTATGTCAGAAGACAATACCTCGGTGCTTGGGTATGCTTGCAGTAAGGATGGGTTTATCTTTGAAGAGAGACTTGACAAGCCAATCTACGTGCCTCGCGAGGATTTTGAAAAGAAGCGTGTGCCTAACGGGAATTCGGGATGCGAAGACCCTAGGCTCACCAGGCTCAATAATGACTTATATATGTGCTACACTGCGTTTGACGGTAAGAGCGAACCGCGCGTAGCCTTAACCTCTATTGCCGTGAGCGACTTCTTAGCAAAGCATTGGAATTGGGCAAGCCCGGTATTGATTTCGCCCCCGAGTGCTGCTGACAAGGACGCCGCTCTTTTCCCCAAAAAAATTAAAGGCAAGTATGCTATTCTCCACCGCCTCGACACGAGTATCTGGCTGGACCTTGTGGATAGTTTAAGCTTTGAAGAAGGAAGATGGATAAAAGGAAATATCATAATGAGATCGCACCAGGAACAGCCACTTGCAGAGAAAATTGGCATTGCGGCACCACCAATAGAGACAAAATATGGGTGGTTGTTGCTTTATCACGTCGTTTCCAAAAAAGGGAGCCATCGCTATTACTACGTGAGCGCCGCTCTCCTTGATGTTGACGACCCGACACATGTTATCGCCCGAAGGGAAACCCCTCTTTTTGAGCCCGAAGTGCCTTATGAAAAAGAAGGGCAGGTAGCTGAAGTTGTTTTCCCATGTGGTGCCGTTGTAATAAATGACCGACTATTTGTTTACTATGGAGGGGCTGATAAGGTGATCGGCGTGGCTACAATAAAACTCTCCGAGCTCTTAAAAAGCTTGTTGTTGTAAAGCAGAATCAGTAGGTAAAGGTAGCATCTTATAGGCAGTAAAGGACTTGAACCTCCGACTTCCAAATCAATTTAGAAACAAGAAAGGGTGAGAGGATGGTAGATTTGGCAAGTAAGCGTGCGTCCTGACCTTGTGACTTTAGCGAGGAAACCTAATAGTAGAGACACTGAAGGCTGCATAATATAGTAATATTCATTTGCTGTGGAGGGCAACATGAGATACGAATATGAAATTAACGAGTTAGCCAAAGAAGAGTCCTGGCGCATGTTCCGGATAATAGGCGAATTGGTCGAGGGATTTGATAAACTTTCAGGTATAGAGCCAGCAGTAACTATATATGGTTCGGCCCGACTCCAGCCGGATACTGAGCTTTATGTACAGACAGAAGAGATAGCACGTCGGCTCGGAGAGATGGGCTTCTCTATTGTAACTGGCGGTGGCCCTGGTATTATGGAGGCAGCCAATAAGGGTGCCCTTGAAGCTAGAACTACGTCAGTTGGATTGAACATTGAACTACCTGAGGAACAGGTTAGCAATGCCTATACCACAAAGTCATTAACATTCAGTCACTTCTTCGCCCGCAAAATCATGCTGGTGAAGTATGCCACCGCCTTTATCATCATGCCCGGCGGGGCAGGAACGCTTGACGAGTTAACTGAGGTACTAACCCTGATGCAAACCCATAAGATAAAACCTTTTCCTGTGATACTATTCAACAGCAGGTACTGGAAAGGATTTCTTGACTGGTTGCAGAGTTCTGTCCTAGCTAGAGGATTTATCTCCGCAGAAGATTTGGATTTACTTAGAGTTTGCGATGAACCTGACACGGTAATTGAGATAGTTCAGAGATGGCATACAAAGCAGGAGGTTGTCGGTAAAAAAGCTCTGGTCAGATAACTAGATAGCTATTGAGCTGGCCTTCCACTGAATAGTGCACACGGTATAACCGCACCTTGACTTTGATTGAAAAATATCCGGCACTACTAATCCAGGATAATCTCGTCCCGGTACTCTGGCACCGATATCTCCCAGCCAGTTCTTTCTCTCAGTAAGTCAGCGAATCGCAGGGCTGCTTCTGGCTCCCCATGGACGATGAATAGATGCCTAGGTGGCCTTTGGAGAGCCGATAACCACCGAAAAAGTTCATCTCTATCGGCATGGGCTGAAAAACCATGTATCTGAGCCACCTTGGCCCTGACAGGGTACTTCTGCCCCAGTATCCTCACCTCTTTGTCACCGCCAACGATTTCTCGTCCCAGGGTGCCCATCGCTTGATATCCTACGAAAAGAATCGTACTCTCCGGTCTGGAAATGTTTCTAACCAGATGATATTTTATTCTACCTCCGGTGCACATGCCGGAGCCAGCGATTATCATGGCAGACCCGGCTATGTAATTTATCGCCTTTGACTGGTCCACTGTCCTGACCATAGTGAGGCCAGGGAAGTCAAACGGCGATTTTCCCTGTCGAATAAGTGCTAGCATCTCCTTGTCGAATAGTTCAGTATGATGTTGGAACACCTCTGTGACGCTTAACGCCATAGGGCTGTCGACGAAAACCACAAGGTGCGGTATACGGTCTTTGATTAGCAATTCATTCAGGTAATAGAGAACTTCCTGTGACCTCTCAAGGGCAAAGCTTGGGATGAGTATATTCCCGGCAGCCTCTACGGTTGAGCTTATCACCCTGGCAAGCTCGTCGCTGATGGTTTCCTGGCTCTCGTGCAGCCTGTCGCCATAGGTAGACTCCACCAGCACGTAATCCGCCTGGTCGAAGAGGGTTGGGTCCCGCAGTATAGGCTTGTTCCACCGCCCAACATCCCCAGAAAAGAGAAGAGTCCTTTTTTCTCCATCTTGGCTTACCGTGACCTTTATCATGGATGAGCCAAGGACATGACCAGCATCGTGGAAGGTGGCTGTAACCCCATCACCTATCTGGACCGGCTCTCCGTAGTAGATAGGTGACAATAGACGAAAACAATCTTTGGCGTCATCTGTGGTGTACAGCGGGACCTCAGGATAAGTGCCTCTCCTTCCCTCCCGCTGGTGCCTTTTCCTCTTGAACTCGGCATCTTCCTGCTGGATATTTGCGGAATCCATGAGTATGATTTTAGCAATTTCAGAAGTGGCAGCAGTGCAGTATACATGCCCGTCAAACCCTTCACGCACTAGCTTGGGCAGTAGACCACAATGGTCGAGGTGAGCGTGGGTCAGAAGCACGGCATCGATGCTGTCGGGCGGGATGAGAAAGGGCTCCCAATTTCTTCCCCTGAACTCCCTTTCCTGATAAAGCCCACAATCTACCAAGAATCTGACGTCATTGGCCTCCACAAGATACCGTGAGCCCGTAACGTTCCGGGCCGCACCCAGAAAGCTTAGCTTAATATGCATAGTTTTGCCTCTAGGCTATGCTTGCCTCCCAAAGTTATAGCGTAATTTTAGCACTCGCTCTATTAGTAGCCAATAGGTAACATACTTGTTGAGACAGGGTAAGTTGTCGGAGATACCACTGGATGCGAACCGGACACATGGCTAAACAATCCATCGTAATGTGCAATATCCACATCGGCCAGAGGGATTGTGACCTCTTCAGCAACATTCCCATTTTCTCTTGTGTGCTGTGTGCTTTATTGCTACAATTATCATCAGCGAGATTACAGGGCTAAATGGTTAAACTGAAAGCTAGTTCGAAAGTTCTACCTATTGTAACCCTAGCTTCACCAAGGAGGTGATTATGAAAGCAGGAGCCTGTGGCATAGCTTGCGAGGTTTGCGGTTATTTTGTTAAGGGAATATGTGATGGGTGTGTTGCTGGCAATGATGAAGGTGCATCAAAGAAGCTGGAAACGCAGAAGGCGAAGTTGGGTTTTAACTGTCCCGTTCTTGAGTGTGCCTTTAAAAACAAGATAGGCTACTGTCTTAAGGATTGTAATAAATTTCCCTGCGAAGTATTGTATCAAGGATTTCCTTACAGCAAGGGATTTTTAGATATATTTAAGAAGAGGTAACAAAGATGTCTGGCAAGATGGAAGAACCCAAGAAGGGAAAGGGAGTCAGCGGACTAGTTTTCGCAGCGTGCCTCTTTCTTGGTCTTGGAATTGGCATAGGATTAGATTATATGCCAGCTGCTCTTTTCATTGGTATGGCGGTTGGCTTTCTAGCTATGGCAATCTTGCGGCTTAAGCTTGGTGGTGGTGATTGTGCCCCTGTAGCTCAGTAGGATAGAGCAGCGGTTTCCTAAACCGCGTGTCGGGCGTTCGAGTCGCCCCAGGGGTATTTGATATAATTTATAATTGGATTAAGGGGTGTAGCTCAGTTTGGTAGAGCAGCGGTCTCCAAAACCGCCGGTCGTGGGTTCGAGTCCTGCCACCCCTGCCATGCCGGGGTGGTGGAATAGGTAGACACGCCATCTTGAGGGGGTGGTGGGCGTAAGCCCGTGGGAGTTCAAGTCTCCCCCTCGGCACCAAGTTTGACTTGCCTAAATCAAGGGAAGTCGGTAAAATTTAATTTTAGGGCGGAAGTAGTTCAGCGGTAGAATGCCTCCTTGCCAAGGAGGAGGTCGCGA
>MNYD01000106.1 GCA_001872925.1 Dehalococcoidia bacterium CG2_30_46_19
CTCCAATAAAATGTGTAAGAATCTAATTGCCATGGTGGAATTTGGTTTACCCCGCCATCCTATGAGATATTCTGAGTATTCTGGCGTTCCTTTAGCAGGCGAGAAGTTAACATAACGCTTATTTCTTTGCCTTCATAAAGACATTTTTACTTTGATTTTGTAACTTATAGTGTTAAAATTTAGCTATGTCGGGGCATTCTAAGTGGTCACAGATTAAGCGGCAAAAGGGAGTGACTGATGCCCGGCGTGGTCAGTTATTTACCAAGCTTACTCGAGAAATCATAGTCGCGGTAAAGCAAGGAGGGGCAAACCAGGAAACTAATTTTCAGTTGCGTCTGGCAGTGCAAAGAGCTCGTGATGGTAACATGCCTTTGGAAAATATCGAGAGGGCAATAAATCGTGTTAGTGGAGGGGGTGAGGCCTCTGAGTTAGCCTCGGTAACGCTTGAAGGCTATGGTCCGAACGGAGTAGCAGTGTTGGTGGAGGTATTGACCGATAACCGTAAACGGGCTATTCCAGAAGTGCGTCGTCTTTTTACTCGCCATAATAGCAGCCTAGGTGAAAGTGGTTGTGTTTCTTGGCTTTTTGAAAATAAGGGTGTGGTCGTGGTGGAAAGCGGTGGCTCTGAGGCTGAGGAAGTGGCATTAAAAGCTATCGATGCCGGCGCTGAAGATGTTAAGACGGAAAAGGGTTACCTTGAGATACATACTCAACCACAAGATATGGAGAAGGTAAAGGAAGCTATCGGCGAAGGACGACATATAATCTCCGCAGAATTATCCTTAGTGCCCAAAACCACGGTGATGCTTGGTGAAAAGGAGGCAACTCAAACTTTGGCATTTCTTGATGAGTTAGAAGAGCTGGATGATGTACAGCGGGTATCCTCTAACATTGATTTTTCAGATACTACCTTAGAGAAACTACGCTCTCAGAGATAAATTAATGCGCATTCTTGGCATTGACCCCGGGACGGTGAATTTAGGCTATGGAGTGGTAGACGATGGCCAGGAGATGCGGATGGTGGATTATGGAGTGCTAAGCCTTTCACGGTATGCTCGTTTGGAGGAAAGATTGCGTTCCATATATGATGGATTATCTCAAATTGTTGCCAAGCATCATCCCGACGAAGTAGCTATTGAGGAACCCTTCGCTGGGTGTAATATCCATTCAGCACTGGCTATTGGCAGGGCGCAAGCTATAGCTATTTTGGTGGCTGCCAATCAGCGATTGCCAGTACATTGTTATTCTCCTGCTCAGATAAAGCAGCAAGTGACCAGCTACGGAGGGAGCGATAAAAAACAAGTACAGGAAGGGGTGAGAATGCTTCTGGGACTTCAAGAGTCGCCTCAGCCAAGCGATGCCAGTGATGCCTTAGCTGTGGCAATTTGCCATATCCAGCAAAGTCGCCTTGATAAGTTGCTTGCTAACGAAGGTTGAGATGATAGCCACCTTAGAGGGAATACTGGAACACTGTGGTATCGGTTCAGTTGTCATCAAGGTGGGTGGTGTTGGTATTCAGGTATATGTTCCCAGCTTAACTTTAAGTCGATTAGGAGTTATTGGTGATAAAGTTTCACTTTATACCCACCTCTATGTAAAAGAGGATAATATCTCCCTCTATGGCTTTGCCTCCAGTGAGGAGGTAGCTCTGTTCAAGAATCTTATCTCTATCTCAGGAATTGGTCCCAGGATAGCATTAGCATTGCTCTCTAAACTGAGTGCGGAACAACTAGCCACAGCGATTATCAGCGGTAATGTTGCCCTTATCGACCAAGTACCTGGCATCGGCAAAAAGATAGCAAACCGCCTCGTTGTCGAGCTCAGAGACAAGCTGGAGCGGGAGTGGAAGGAAGCCGCTTTGCCCTTAGCTCCCGAAGATAGCGATGCTATAGCTGCCTTAACCAGCCTGGGCTACTCTTTGAGGGAAGTTATTCAGGTTGTTTCCAGCATCCCAAATTCCTCGGAGCTAAGTTTGGAAGAAAAAGTTAAAACAGCACTCCAGGAATTAGCTAGCAAGTAAGACAGGGAGTAATCAAATGGAGTTACCCCGAGCAAAATTCAGGTTTGCTTAAGGAGGAAGTAAAAGTATGAGGGAAAAAGGGGAAGTCATTATTATCACAGAAGAAGCCATCGAAATTAAAGGTTCTTTACCTCGTCATGAAATAGTGAGGAAAATTGTGAATACATTTATTGACACTGAGAGCCAACAGAGAGGAAAAGGAGTAAAATTTCATTACCCCGTGGAGAATTTGTCATCGATTAACAGGCCACTTTTTATTTTCAGGCCAGGAGGTTTAAATAAGTGGAACTTTGATTTTAAAGTGGAAGTGCCAGAGGAATTAGGGCTTGGGAGAGGAAGTCATGGGGAAATTGAGGTGGACTTGAGGAATAAGAAGCAGGAAAATGAACAGAAGTTTAGGAAGTTATTACAGGCTATTACTGAAGTATATGAGTGCTCAGAAAACGATGTTGACCGGCTGCTGGAAAAATATCCTGATTTACAAACTTCGTTTCAGACAGGTGCGAAGGTTGAAATTCTTTTGAAAGTGGTGAAGTGGATGTTTATTATGGAAGACATTGTTTATTGGAATTACCAGGGGCGAGCAATGTTATATAGTGCGTTGAAAGAAGTATAGATGAACGTTAGAGGCAATATTGAAAAATATTTAAACACAGTCTTCTTAGGGGATGTAATGGATCTTTTGAAAGAGTTGCCCGATAGGAGCATTGACATGGTTTACGGAGATCCTGATTATAATGTTGGGATAAAATATGGCGATAAATCTTACACTAAAACCTTTGATGAATATGTTGAGTGGTATATTGAATTAGCAAAGGAATCCCTTAGGGTTTTAAAAGATACAGGGAATATGTTTTTAATAAATTACCCAAAGCAGAACGCTTACTTGAGGGTAAAATATTTGGACCAAGCATGCTGCGGGGTTTCTGATTATGTCTGGTTATACAATACCAATGTGGGACATACTCCTAAGCGTTTTACCACAGCTCATAGAAGTATCCTGCACTGCCAGAAGTCAAAAAATAGTAAATTTTACAAAGATAATGTTGCCGTTCCTTACAAGAATCCGACAGATAGACGGATTTTAAGAAACTTGGCAAATGGTTCAAAGGGAAGGATGCCATATGACTGGTTCTACTTTGATTTGGTCAAAAATGTAAGCCGGGAAAAAACATTACATGCTTGCCAGATTCCCCAAAAACTTTCCCAGATGTTAATAAAATCTTGTACTATGCCAAACGATGTTGTTTTGATTCTCTTTGGCGGTAGTGGTTCTGAAATAGAAGTATGCAAAATTCTCAAGAGATACTATATCTCCGCTGAGATTGACGAAAAATATTATATGATGATTCTTGACAGACTAAAAGAAGGTAAAATTGAGACGAAGTATAAATTAAGACTGAGAAATTATGAAAAAAGAAATATCGAAGCTCAGTTGATACTTGTTGAACAGCAACAGGAATATTTGGCAAGTGGGCCAAGCGGGCAATAGGTAATTTAGCCTGGTAATACAAGCCACTAGGTACATCAAGGGTGTCTTTTATTGGAGTAAATGAACTACTATGCCTGAGTTCAAAATCGTTTCTGACTTTCATCTCACCGGGGACCAGCCACAAGCAGTGGAGAAGTTAGTCCAAGGGTTGGAAAGGGGATATCGCGAGCAGACATTGGTGGGTGTGACTGGCAGCGGCAAGACCTTCACCATGGCTAATGTCATTGAGAGAGTACAAAGACCTACACTCGTTCTCTCTCACAACAAGACTTTAGCTGCTCAACTAGCCACTGAGTTTAGGGAATTCTTCCCTGAGAGTGCCGTAGAATACTTTGTCAGTTATTATGACTACTATCAGCCTGAGGCTTATATCCCCAGCACCGATACTTATATTGAAAAGGAGACCGATATAAATGAGGAGATCGATAAGATGCGTCATGCTGCAACCAGAGCTCTGTTCGAGCGCCGAGATGTAGTTATCGTGGCTTCAGTCTCTTGTATTTATAGCTTAGGCGCCCCTGAGGAATATCATAGCTTTGCCCTTACTGTGAAAAAAGGTGGAAGTTATAACCGTGATAAGCTTGTCCGTCGTTTGGTTGATATGCAGTATGTGAGGGACGATTTTGAGCTTACCAGAGGTAAATTTCGCATCAGGGGTGACACGCTGGAAATCCAGCCAGCTTACGAGGAAATGGCACTGCGAATTGAGTTCTGGGGAGACGAAATTGACCGTATCGTGGAAATCGACCCGCTTACCGGTGAACTCCTAGCTCAGCCTTCGCAGGTAGACATTTACCCTGCCAAGCATTTCGTTACTCCTCATGACAAGTTGATGGCGGCGATTGAGGATATTGGGGAGGAATTAAGGGAAAGGCTTGAGGCGCTGAAGAGTCAGGGCAAACTTCTTGAGGCTCAAAGGCTTGAAGCTCGCACTAATTACGATATTGAAATGCTTCAAGAGGTGGGCTATTGCACCGGTGTGGAGAATTACTCCAGACATCTTCAGCGGCGTGCTCCAGGAAGTACACCCTGGACGTTGCTTGATTATTTTCCCGATGATTATTTGTTGTTTATTGATGAATCCCACATGACCTTGCCTCAGATAAGGGGGATGTATCATGGAGATATATCCCGAAAGCAGACCTTGGTTGATTACGGTTTCCGCCTTCCTTCAGCGTTGGATAATCGCCCATTGAATTTTGACGAATTTCGGAAGCACGTTAACCAGGCCATATACGTCTCGGCTACGCCAGCACAATATGAATATGAGCATAGCCAGCAAGTTGTGGAGCAATTGATTCGCCCTACAGGTCTACTGGAGCCTAGCGTAGAAATTAAGCCAGCTAAAGGGCAAATCGACGACCTCATCTATCAGATAAGGACGAGGGTGGATAAAGGCGAACGCTGCCTGGTAACTACTTTGACTAAGAGGATGGCTGAGGAATTGTGTGACTATCTCAGGGAGATGGAGATAAAAACTCATTATCTTCACTCCGAGATCGAGACCCTGGAGAGGATAGAGATATTGCGTGACCTTCGGCTTGGTGTTTACGATGTCGTGGTGGGCATAAATTTATTACGAGAGGGATTGGACTTACCCGAGGTGAGCTTGGTAGCCATACTTGATGCTGATAAGGAGGGTTACTTAAGGTCAAAAGAAGCGCTTATCCAGACCATGGGTAGGGCGGCGCGGCATGTAAATGCTCATGCGATAATGTATGCTGACTCTATTACCAAGTCTATGCATGAAGCGATAGAAGAAACGCAGCGGCGCCGTCGAATTCAGGAGGCTTACAATAAAGAACATGACATAACACCACAGGGAATAAAGAAGGCGATTAAGGATATCACTGAGCGGGTTCAGGTAGTAGCGGAGACTCGAACTCCTTACATAGCTGCCCCTATCTCTGTAGAGGAGATGCATCGCCTCATTAAACAGCTAGAATCTCAAATGAAGAAGGCGGCTAAGAATCTGGAATTTGAGAAGGCTGCTTTACTCCGCGACCGCATTATTGAATTGAGGAAGGACGAGGAAGCAATCTCGCCCTTCGCTAAAGCAAAATAGGCATTTTTGCAGCTTACTCCTGATTTTGTTGATGTCAGTGAGCGGTGCTATACTTGATGAGTGAGGCATACCCTTCTTGTCATTGCGAGGAGCGTTAGCGACGAAGCAATCTCGTAGCCCCACCGAGATTGCCACGCCTTCGGCTCGCAATGACAATAAAGACTGAAATGGTGAGGATAGACAAGCGAACGAATGATGAAATCCGCCCGGTGCGTATAACCTTGGGGTATCAATCTTTTGCCGAAGGTTCAGCGTTAATAGAGGTAGGGCAGACGAGGGTGTTATGCTCCGTAAGTATGGAGGAAAGGGTTCCTAATTTTCTCAGGGATAGTGGAAAGGGCTGGGTGACGGCGG
>MNYD01000031.1 GCA_001872925.1 Dehalococcoidia bacterium CG2_30_46_19
TAAGAACAAATGGATTCAAAGCAAACAAGTATGTTGATTCAGATGGTATGGGATGCTTCATAAGCGGTCTATATGCTTCAAGATATGATGAAGCAGCTATGCTCGGTTACATCCAGAGCGACTCATTGATGCACTGGAAAAATCAAGTGAAGAAAACTATTGACGAGAATGCGGAACAATTGTGTTTAAAATCTCCACAATATGATGATACAGTCATAGACGTTTTCCCCTTAGAATGGGTCAGTGAGCATAAGCGAGTTAATCTAGGCCGTCCCATTGCTGTCTATCATATCCTCTTAGACTGCTGTGCTTAGTAAACCTATGGATGGGGTATATTGATTAGGAGCGAGGTAATAGATGAAAACCCTTGCCCAGGTCATTCCTACTTCGGAGCAATTAGCCATTATCTCACACCCCCGTGCTGGTATTCAGCTGATAAAGGGAGCGGCTGGCAGTGGTAAAACTACAACAGCTTCCTATGTTGCAAGTGAATAAAAGTCTCGGGGGAAAAGCAAGTTTGATTTTGGATTGGGCGTACAATGGCGTATAAATGTACGTTATACGCACTCCTTCCTGCCGAGATAGGTTTATGCAGCTCTGGTTGAACATTCTGACATAATGTTTAATGAACTTGGTGTTCTTCGCAAACACAGTCTAACTACTTAGTGTGTCCGATAGTAGGTTCTACTAATCCTGTCGACTGTGAACGGAGCAGCCCTTCAGCTCTCTGCGGGCGTGAGGATGAAGAAATTATCATCAATATCGAGATTGACCTCAATCGTCTCGTACTGGACAGTCATCCCGCCACTTTGCTCATTATTTCCGGGATTTGCCTTTAGTTCTGGCTATTTACAGGGCTTATCCAGTTAAAGTATCCTTGAGCGATGCACACGACGAGGTTGGGCAATGAAGAATAGAGAGCCGTTTGAGAATTATTCCCCGATAACTCGTTTCTTGTTCAGGTTGATGACTCCAGTTATGGCTGTGGTGATGGATAGCCCGTTACGACGCCGATTTAATGATCCGGTTAATACCTTGAAGGGAGCAGGCATCCGTTCAGGAGCGAAGGTTTTGGAAGTCGGTTGTGGTACGGGATTCTTCACTATCCCCGCGGCAAAATTGGTTGGAAATGATGGTTGTGTACATGCCATCGACGTACACCCACTTGCTATTGATCACGTTGCGAAAAAAGTACAGGATGCTCACTTGACCAACGTTAAACTAACTAACGCAAACGCGATGGATAGTGGATTACCCGGTAGCAGCTTTGACCTGGTTTTGCTTTTTGGTGTCATTCCAGGTCCAGTCCTGCCCTTGGACAAACTACTACCAGAGATGTATCGCTTGCTGAAGCCGGAGGGGGACTTAGCAGTCTGGACAGCTATCCCGTGGTGGTCACCCATGTCGGTCACCAGAAGCAGGTTATTCACCTACGTTGGAAAAATGAGGGGGGTGCACAATTTCAGGAAGGTGCAAGATAGCTAAGGGCGATTATACTATTAGGGAGGTAACGGCAGGGCATTAATAGTATATGCCCAGCCTAACCCAGCATCGTTTAACTGACATCACTGGTAATAACATTATGGGAACATTGGTTTTCTATATATTCTTTGGAGTGTGTTTTATATGTTCTATGATTCGCACTTCATACCATGTATTAGAAAACAGGGGAAGCAGACTAGCGGAGAACAATAAAAGTCCTCGTCTGTTACTTATTGCGATGTTTTTCCTGTTCTCAAGACATTGCTTAAAGTCCTGGTTCATTGGCTGCCTTTTCCCATAAGGTGATACCCTGCTCTACTTCGGCAAGGAAAGCTTGTTCAGATTCACCTGCCTCCAGAAGTTCAACAGGACTCTTAATTACCGGCTGAATATGAATATCCTCAAATCCTTGTGGAAAGCTGAAGCTATTAATCATCTGCATTACCTTTTTCCTGTCATCTGATATGATGAATAAATCTAAATCACTCTGGGAGGTGTCGGTCCCCTGGGCACAACTCCCATAGAGCACTATCCTGCTGGATATATTCGTAAGTTGTTCTGTCAATGGCTCAATAAGCATAATGTTTATCAGTTTCTTGAGCTCAGTAATGGCTACGTTGGAGAGGTCAAAAGAGTAAAAATACATCTTTCCTTCCTGTCTCCGCTTTATAGTGCCGGTGGAATACAGGTCATTTAGGGCACGGTTTGCTGAACCATAAGCTATGCCAATTTTACGAGCGATTTGCCTCTCATAAAACTCTTTATCTGAAAACTTGGCGAGAAAGCTCAGGATTTTCTGGCTGACTGTAGCAATAATATGTAAATTGAGCATTAAACATAACTCCAAATAGTGAGTATATGCTCCTTATAGTGAGTGAGGTTGAAAAAGTAAGGCAATCTCTTAAGTTGCCTCTAAACGCTATATACCTTAAAATGTGAAAATTAAAGAGGTGAGTTTCTATAGCCGGGAGGGAAGCTAATGGAATTTAACGGTAAAAATGTGATTATCACCGGGGGGTCCAGTGGAATAGGCAAATCTGCAGCCAGGATATTTGCCACTAAAGGGGCAAATATAACTATCTTAGCAAGGCGAGAGGATATGCTAAAAAGGGCGGTAACGGAAATATCCTCTTCTGCTATAGATACTAACCAGAAGATTTCTTATGCCAGAGTTGATGTCTCTAATCACACGGAGGTTGAAAATTGGGCCGGTATATATCAAAAATCCTCTGGCTCACCGGATGTCATTATAAATAGTGCCGGCATAACTCACCCTGGCTATTTTGAAGAAATCCCATATGAGACATTTGATGAGCTCATGAAAATAGATTTTTATGGCGTTCTTAATATGTGCCGAAGCTTTATCCCCATGATGAAGGCAAAAGGGGGACATATTGTAAATATTTCCTCTATTGCGGGCTTTCTAGGGGTATTTGGTTATACCGGTTATAGTGCCGCTAAGTTTGCTGTGCTTGGGTTTTCGCAGGCACTAAGAAGTGAGATGAAGAAGTACAATATCATAATATCTGTGCTATGCCCACCTGATACTGATACACCTATGTTAGAGTGGGAGGATAAAATCAAGCCAAAAGAAACCAGAGCTGTTGCCGGCACCGCAGGTATTATGTCCCCCGATGATGTGGCAAAAGCCATGATAGCCGGCATGATAAAGAAGAAGTTTATTATCGTGCCTGGCTTTAACGGAAAGTTCGTTCTTTATGCCTCCAGACTAGCGCCATCTCTCGTAGAATGGATAATGGACAGGCAAATCAAAAAAGCAGGGTAGCAATTTAGCGGTTTGGTTAGCTGTGGAAGGCATTGAAAAACAATTAGAAGCCATCAATGCCCTCCCTCAGGCAATTCTGAAAAAGGCTTTCATTGGAGAAATGTAAGATAAGCCAACATTGCCTTGACAGAAAATCATACAGTTTAGTATAATTAGTGTTAATAAATGCTATGCCTGCAAATAAAACCATGGCTAAAATCGGTGAAAAAATAAAGGAATTGAGAACGAAGGCAGGCATCAGCCAGCAGAGGCTAGCTGAGCTTCTGGGTGTTTCTCGCCCTACTATATCTCAGATAGAAAATGGGGAACGGAAGGTCTCCGTTGATGAATTGGACCGGCTGGCAAAGATATTTAATATCTCTGTAAATAGTTTACTAAATAAGGAAAAAGAACCTGAAGTGATTTTGGAAGAAAAAGCTAAAGAGAAGAAATTACAACCCAGCATCAGGATAAACGTTCCACAAAAGAACCTGGAAAAATTCAAGGAAGTATTGCTCTACATCTTGAATAAAGTTGGTTCCAAACCAAATATCGGTGAGACAGTGATATACAAACTTCTCTATTTCGTAGATTTTGACTTCTACGAAAAATACGAAGAGCAGATGATAGGTGCTACCTATATCAAGAACCACTACGGGCCTACGCCTGCAGAGTTTGAAAAGATAGTGAGGAAAATGACAGATAAAGAAATTGACAGAGTTAAAAGTAGCTACTTTAATTTTCCACAAACCAAATATTTGCCTTTAAGAAAGCCAGACCTGACAAAATTAAAAGCTAGCGAAATCGAGGTCATCGACAATGTTTTGAACAAACTCTCCGATATGAATGCCAGTCAGATAAGCGATTATTCACACAACGATGTCCCCTGGCTGACGACGGAAGATGGGGGAATCATAGAATATGAGTCCGTCTTTTACCGTACTGTCCCATATTCAGTAAGAGAATATGACTGATGGGGAAGTTCAGTCAGGTCTCCCGCCTGCCCGAATTTGAAAAAGACCTGAAAAGGCTTCTTAAAAGATTTAAAACCATTGAAGATGACCTGGAAACATTCATCGAGAAGGAGCTTTTTCTTTATCATAAATTAAGCATCGACAACAAAGGGATTTTCCAGATTCCAGGCTTACCCGTAAAGGACATTAAAGTATACAAAGCCAAAAAATTCGCCTGTAGGTCTTTGAAGGGCAAAGGAGTGCAATCAGGCATAAGGGTAATTTACACCTATTTTGAGGACAAGGATACCATAGAGCTTATCGAAATTTACTACAAGGGCGACAAAGAAAACGAAGATAGGGGAAGAATATCGAGATACTATCTAAAATAAGACTCGGTGGTGCGACAACAGGTTTGGGAAGTTCTGGCCAGCCTAATTTATTGTTCAATCATGCTGCTCTTTACATTCCTACTACGTATCGTTTCAAAACCTATGGGGAACGCCCCTAAATTGGAAACTCAAAAAGCGGTCCTGAAAAAGCTTCTCCGGAGAGTTGTAAACAGTTGCCTCGATAGCAGAGACATATTATTAAACAAAAGAGGCGATTTGTTTAATAAGGAAATCGCTCTATTCCAGGATAGACCCTTGGAGAGACTAATCCAGACCCAGAGCAAAGTAGATAGCTGCCTCAACCTCTTTTAGCTTCTGAGGACTCAGGCTAGTCAGACGATCGCGAAGGCAGTCCTTTGGGATAGTAGTAATGGTATCCAGGTTAGCTACGCAATCCCGAGTCATACCATCATCGGTTCCCAAAAGCACTTCGGAGGCTATGTGGCGGATACGGGTAGTAATTGGTGCCACAATAATGAGAGAACGGACGGCATAGGCTTCATCACGGGATAGGAGCACCACTGGACGGCGTCCTGCGGGCGGTTCTAATTCTGCCCACCATATTTCGCCCCGCCTCATTCCCAAGGTTCTTTGCCTAGAATATCGGTGGCGGCATGCCGTGCCGCTTCAATCTCTTCCTTAGTTTCCGGTATCTGCTGGTAGGCACGTATATAGTGTTCACACATTTCTTGGCGGCGACGCAGCAGTGCCTCCGCGGCACGGCGGAAAAACTGGCTGCGGCTTTCTCCGCGGTTTCTTCGCTCCCGTTCCACGGAAGCAAGTAACTCCTCAGGAAGACTGATGGCAATCTTAGCTGTCTTCGGCATGCTACAGTTTTTCATACCATAGTATGAATCATCCATTCTCGTTTGTCAAATCACAATCGCTGGGGGATAAAGTGGTGGTTTGTCTGGCCGTGGAAGACCCTGCTTACTGCAAGAATTCAGATTGAGATATGTAGTATACCAAGCAGGCTTAGTCCCCGGATAATCATACTTACCGCTATGGCAGCGAGCAACAGGTTAAATACACTGGAGACCGCCCTAAGCCCACCTTTCCCCAGGAGGCTAATAATTTTGTTA
>MNYD01000109.1 GCA_001872925.1 Dehalococcoidia bacterium CG2_30_46_19
CAGCTGATGAACACCGGTAATTATTTCCATGACTTCATCCTCTCCAGATTATAAAAGGCTTGCTTACCAGAGTAGCGAGCGCTGCTTCCCACCTCCTCCTCTATTTTAAGGAGACGATTATACTTAGCCAATCTTTCACCGCGGCAAGGAGCACCAGACTTAATGAATCCCCCTTCGGTGGCTACCGCTAAGTCAGCTATGGTAGTATCCTCGGTCTCGCCAGAACGATGGCTGATTACAGTTGTCCACCCCGCTTTTTGTGCTCTTCCAATAACAGCAATAGTCTCGCTAAGTGTGCCTATCTGGTTTGGCTTAATGAGGATTGAGTTGGATGTTTTCTCAGCAATTCCCCTTTCAAGGCGTTTCATATTGGTGACATAAAGGTCGTCGCCCATAATTTGAATCTCTTTACCCAGCTTAGCCATAAGCAACATCCAGCCTGCCCAGTCATCCTCCCCCAAACCATCTTCAATGCTAATAACAGGATAATCGGACACTAACTTAGCATAATAATCTATCATCTCCACTGAAGTAAGGGTTGTTCCTTCCCGGGATAAAACATACTTGCCATCCTGGCAAAAGCTGCTTGCCGCCGGGTCGAGGGCAAGAAATATGTCTTCCCCAGCTTTATAGCCCGCCAGCTTAATAGCAGTCAATATCAATTCCAACGCCTCCTTATTAGAGGAAAGCTGTGGAGCAAAGCCACCTTCATCGCCTATGCTGGTGTTCAAATCCTTATCTCTGAGGACTCTACCTAAAGAATGATAAACCTCACTGCTCATCTGAATAGCTTTGCGGAAATTGGCAGCGCCAACAGGCACAATCATAAACTCCTGAAAATCAGTGGAGTTCAACGCATGCTTGCCACCGTTCAAGATATTCAGCATCGGAACAGGCAGTAAGGAGACTTTCGCACCACCCAAATAATGGTATAACGGGAGTCCCAGAAAATTGGCGCCCGCTTTAGCCACCGCCAGAGATACCCCGAGCATAGCATTAGCCCCAAGACGAGATTTGTTGGCAGTGCCATCGAGCTCAATCATTCTCTGGTCTATAGCTGCCTGCTCTAAAGCAGGCATGCCACTTATCTCAGGAGCAATATCATTATTAACATGGTCTATCGCCTTTAAAACGCCAAGTCCGTTATACCGGCTCTTATCGCCATCACGAAGCTCAACAGCCTCGTATTTGCCTGTGCTTGCCCCTGAAGGAACAGAAGCCACACCAACAACACCATCAATTAACGTTACCTCTACCTCGATGGCGGGGTTACCTCGAGAATCGAGAATCTCCCTCGCTTTAATGCTCTCAATGCTTGACATTTGCACGCTCATGTTAAACCTGCCTCCCCTTTATCATAGCCAGCCCGATTGTGTCATTGCGAGCCCTTCGCTTTCTGTCATTCTGACCCTGAGCGAAGTGAAGGGGAAGAATCTCATAGCGCTCAGGACAGGCTCCGCGAAGCAATCTCACCAGCCTTGCACTTCCTGGCTAGAGAAATAGCCTTGTCCACCGCCTCCATAGCATTATCAACTCTGATTATAGCATCGACTTCTTTGCCATTTCGAGACAATGACCAGGTGTTCAAGCCGATAACGGGGATACCGCTCTTCAAGGCGTAGGCAATCTCACTGAGCGTCCCATAATTGCCACCAATGGCAATCACGGCCTGGGCTGACTTGACCACCGCCATATTCCTGCCATAGCCTACCCCGGTAGCTATAGGAATGTCTACCCACTGGTTAGCCGTGCTTGGGTCTTCTCCGGGCAAAATACCAATGGTCAATCCACCCTTCGCTTTAGCGCCGCGGCAAACCCCTTCCATCACACCACCCAAACCACCACATATGATTATGACCCCTCGCTGGGCTAATTGCTCACCAACGGCCTCAGCTAATTTAGCTTCCTCCGCGGAGCAGGAAGAATCACCAATAACAGCAATAATCATTTATGCCTCAAGATAATATATATTATCAGCTAAGGCTTCAAAATGAAACGGACTAATTGAATTTGGCCATTGCCGCTTCTATCCCCTCAGCGAGGAAGCAATCAATTGCTTCAGCTACCTTAATAATAGTTGACCTGATTACCTCTTCCTCTTGCGGAGTAAAGTCGCCAAGCACATAACTAACTATGGAATCCTCGTCATCCTGAGCAGGGCGACCGATGCCTACCCTGACTCGAGGGAAATCCTCGCTCCCCAGAGCAGAAATGATTGACCCCATCCCCTTATGTCCTCCCGCACTACCCTTCTGACGAATGCGAACTTTGCCCAGGGGCAAATCAAGGTCGTCATAAATCACCACAAGATTGCTCAACGGCACATCGTATTTCTTCACCAGGCAACTCACCACTTTGCCACTGACGTTAACAAATATCTGTGGCTTGGCGAGCAATGATTCACCACCAGCCATTTCACCAACGCCTATCCTCGCCTGGCATTGCCTTTTATCAAAACGGATGGAATGACGCCTGGCAAAATAATTCAGGCAGCGGAAGCCAACATTATGCCGATTATGCGCATATAATTTGCCGGGATTGCCCAGACCAACGATGAGCTTCATACGCATATGCCTTATTTCATGATATATTATAGACTGAAAAGATGAAGGAATATAACTATTGCCCAATTTGTGCCATACCTCTTCAAATGGGAATGGTTGAAGGGAGAAAGAGGAAATACTGCCCCAAATGCAATTTCGTTGATTACAAGAATCCCTTACCAGTAGCATTGGCAGTTGCAGTGAAAGATAAGAAGGTCTTATTGATTAAAAGAGGTGTGCCACCTGTAAAAGGTATGTGGGCCTCTCCTTCAGGCTTTATCGAGATTGGGGAAACGCCGGAAGAAGGCTGCTTAAGAGAGCTAGAGGAAGAGACTGGCGTATCGGGGGAAATAGTGAAGTTAATTGGAGTACTTAGAATAGAGGACAAGGAAATTTACGGAGATATGCTGATAATAGCATACTTAGTTAACGTAAAAGATGGAGAATTAACTCCTGGAGATGAAGTAGAGGATGCCAGATTCTTTGATATCGCTGACCTGCCTGAGTATTATCTTAACATTTTCAAAGATGTAATCGAAGAGATTCAAAACGAGGAAGTGTGAAGTGGAAAAAGTACTAAGGCCTTTAGCCTTAAGATTGCTTAAAGAGATACCATGCTTGTACCCGAGCAACCCATTGGTCTGCCACCAAAATTGAAGCTTGACAAAACAATTTAAGCAGCGGAAGCCAACGTTGTGCCGATTATGAGCGTAAGCCTTGCCAGGATTGCCCAGTCCAACAATGAGCTTCATTAAAATTTATATCCTTTCAAGGTAGACTCAGACTTCTTCTCAACTTTCTCTGCATGATATACTATTATAAGCAGAAACAAGGATTAAGCCTAGCTGAATGGGCGTAAGTAAACTTAATAATAAGTAAAATTCGAGGTAAAACATGATTACATATGTACTTACTGAAATATTTCAAAGCCCTGCTAAAGTACTAGTTAATACGGTTAATACAGTGGGGGTAATGGGCAAAGGAATTGCTAAGGAGTTCAAATATTATTACCCAGAAATGTTTACTGAATATCAGCGTCTCTGCGAGCGTGGGCAATTCCAGGTAGGGCAACTATGGCTATTCAAAAAAACACCCCGAAAGTGGATACTTAATTTCCCCACTAAGAAGCATTGGCGACAACCTTCTAAACCTGAGTATATAGAGGCGGGCTTAGAAAAATTTGTCAATACTTATGCAAAAAACAGCATAACCTCTATTTCATTCCCGATGCTCGGTTGTGGCAACGGAGAATTGGATTGGGCACAAACGGTTCGTCCACTCATGGAGAAGTATCTTAAGCGCCTCCCTATCGAGGTATTGATTCATCTGCGTGGTAAGGATCCATTCCCTCCTGAGCATCGTGACCCTGTGGTTATGAGGATGTGGCTACGAAGTGAGCCAGAATCCCTAGCATTTACTGAGGTTTGGGGTGACCTTTGTGAAATTATCAAAAATCAGAAAACATTCTTTACATTGGATAAGAAGGTGAGTTTCACAGCGGAAATCATAACCCAACCGCAAAGCGGGGTAAAGATAGAGAGCGATGGAATGGCAAATTTTGTGCCTGAGGACGCACTCTTGGATCTCTGGCAACAAACCCGAAGTTTAGGCTTCTGCATGGAGCGAACCATGCCTAGCGGACTCGACCGCTATGCACCCTATATTATATCCTTATTAGCTAATCTAGCTTACTTCAAGCCTATCAAGTTATCGAAACAAGATGCCAGAATTAGTAGTTGGGCTATTGGACTGCGATTGATGCCGAGAGAGCAAAAGCAAATACCTAGCCCTATGCAGGTAATTGAGCGTGTATGAGACTGAATGAGAAGCAAGATGCCAAAGAAATACGCGCTCACATCAATGCCCTGAAGAAAGCAGAGTGGTTAGGTTCTGCTCGTAACTGGTGGCCAAATTATTTATTTCACTTTACTGATATTGGCAATGCTGTCAATATCTTAACACAAGGAGAACTTCTGAGTCGCGCGGAGGCGAAGGTATCTGGTCAACTAGTAACAAATGGTGCAAGCCCAGAAGTAATTGACCAGACTGAAGACCGGTGGAAGGACTATGTGCGTCTCTATTTCCGGCCAAGGACTCCTACTCAGTTTAGGAATGAAGGTTTTCGTCCTGTTGGACAGAGAGGAGAGCTGGGAGCTCATTGTCCAGTTCCAATCTTCTTTTTCTTTGATTCTGTATCCGTGCTATGTCGCCAAGACACACTATTTAGTGAAGGGAATCTTGCCGCTGAAGGAGCACAAGCATTTGGAGATGCTAAAAACTTTAAGCATATACCCTTTGAGGAGGTTTACCATGATACATCGTTTGATGCACAAGGCCCAGAGGCAAGAACAATAGTCTTTCATCGCAATGCTGAGGCAATCGTGCCAAAGCGACTGGATCTGAGCTCATTGCAGTTCATCTTCTGCCGCAGTCAAGCGGAATACGATACATTGCTTTATCTCCTTCCACCTAATACCCTGACGCGTTGGGTAAAAAGGATAGGCGTGGATATGAGGATGAACCTTTTCTTTAAGAGGTGGACATTTGTTCAAGATGCTGAGCTGAGTACAACCGAAGTTTCAATTCGCTTCAATAAAGACACGCAGACACCTGGACCTTTTCATGCGCGAGTCATTATCCATGAGACCTTGACCAACGATAAATATGAATGGAAAGAAGATGATTATCAAGCCAATGGGGTCTTGCGAATAGGCCTTTCTAAATTAAACGCTCCGCGAGATTACTCCGTAAGACTTTTTCTCGACGACCAGTTAGCATTCGCTGGGAGGTACCGAGAGGATGTTTTACCCTTCTAGCCTGAAATCGGCTTTTTATTAGCAATCTGACTTGGTGGCGTCTAGAAAAAACTTGCTCATATGGAGAAGATTATTGCTTAAGCCTGATTTAGCAATTCTAAAAACTCAGCTTCGCTAAGTATCTTTATTCCTAATTTCTCCGCTTTAGCCAATTTGGAACCAGGGTCAGCACCAACCACCACATAATTCGTCTTTTTAGTGACATCCGAGCTAGCGTTGCCCCCCAGAGCCTCTATTCGCGCCTCTGCTTCCGAACGTGCAAATGACTCCAGCTTCCCGGTGATGACAAACTCCACTCCAGCCAGAGGTAATTCTCCAGGCTTTATT
>MNYD01000115.1 GCA_001872925.1 Dehalococcoidia bacterium CG2_30_46_19
ATGTCAATGCCACAAGCGCCTCTCCTATTCTCGGTAAGGTCACACTTACCGTAGGTACAGAAGCAACATAGGTCACAAAAAGGGGCATACCATGGCTTATAGGTCTTAAGTAGCCTCATATCCCACGGTCTTAAATCGGGGATTTCCGGCATGGGAGTAGGTCCTACTCGCTCCCAGGGAATCTCCGCTTTTATCAGCCTCCGAATTTCCTCTTCCTTTTTTGTTAGTGCCTTTACTTCTGCCATATTTCCTCTCCAATCGTTTCTTTCACTAACTTTATGCTCTCAGGATGCCTTAAGACAAGGATATTTGCTCCGGCTAAAAGGAGTCCTGAGGCTGTTATTGCCTCAAACAGCAAGCCTTGTTTTTTGCTCTCTTTGGCTTGCTTTGTCTTCCAGACTTCCTTTCCCAAATTAGCGATGATAGGCATCTGTGTCATGCTGTCCTTGATAATTACACCAAGCTGCTTCACCCTTTCCATTAGAGTGAAGCTATATTCAAAGCCATAGCCCAACGCTGTGGATAGCGGGTCAATTACAACCCTCTCTGGAGGGAGGAAATGACACAACTTTACATTTAATTCCTTAAGCAAATTGATATCCATAGGACTCTGAGCACAAGCCTTATGTCCATGCTCTAGTATTGCCTTCCCAACAACTTCGTAGTTTTCCTTAAGCACCGGACCTATAAGGAGGTTCATTCCGTGGCACGCTTCAGCAACTTTGGGGAGAACTACGGCATCCTTTTTTTCATCGCCGGAGCCATAGACAAGCAAAGGGATACTTATTGACTCAGCCACTTCTTTTACCAGGGCTGCCGCTTTGTCTGCTGGGCTATCCTTCTCCGCAGGGTCAGTGCTCAAGAGGTAAATGCTGACCGCATCCGCACCAAATTCCTCACACCTCTTAGCCCATCTCACTGGATCAGATATCACATCTTTAAAAGGTTCAAATAAGTATTCTGACCAATCTACAGGCTCCATATCCAATATTTCCAAGGCGAAGCTTGGCGCATTGGGCAGCGAACCTTCATCAAAAAAATGGAGGGGAAGGATATTTTCCCCTCCTAGCTTTAAGGCTCTCTCACCTGTCCCGATAATCTCTTCTCTAACTACTCCACTGTATGCTTCAACTGGTGCTTTATACTCCATTACCTAACCTCCTTATTCAAGCCAAGCATCGGAATAGAGGACTTCGCCTGCGAGAACCTTGGCCGTCTTAACATAGTTTATTTCCTCTTGGGATAGAGAAGAAAGGTCTATATCCTCCCCATCCCATGTTCTGTAGACGAGGTCAACTAGATTTTTCCTCTCGCCCTTCGATATGCTCATAATATCCTTATCCAGGGCATCGTGAATTGATGCATAAAGCCCCTTCCTAGCCAACATTATCAAGTAAACACGGTTAAGTAGAGGTCTAAGTTCCATAGGTGCTCCGTTAGATATATTGGAAAGCCCTACCACTGATTTAATCCCAGGCAAGGCTTCAGGAAGCATCTCTATAAATTCATAAGTTGCCAAGGCATTTTTCTGCCCCTCACCAGCGGTGCTTATAGGGAGAACTATGGGGTCAGCCAAGATATTCTCATTGGGGATTCCAAGGTCATTAGCATAAGCCACTGTATCCATAATGCTGTCCAACTTTGAATCACCTTCAGCTGGCATACCTTTATCGTTAATCACCGAAATCACTACATCACAATTATATTTCTTTGCTAATGGGAGCATCTGATCTTTAGAGTCAGTCTTTCCTGAAGCGGAATTAAGCAGAGGTTTTTTCTTGCAAAGCCTAAGACCTACCTCCATGGCTACAGGATTCATAGTATCTATGGACAGAGGCAAATCAGTAACCTCTTGAATTGTGTTGATTATCCACGTCATGGTTTCCTCAGTATTTTTTCTTAAGTAACCAACATTTACATCTAGGTAATCAGCCCCAGCCTCAGCCTGAGCTCTGGCTAAATCCTGAATTGGCTTGGGGTCGCGAGATTTTATGACATCATTTACTACCCGGGATATAATATGTATGTTCTCGCCTATGACAATCATGCTTTACTTCTTCCTTAAACTCAAACACAACAATTTACTATAATACAGCACCTATGTCAATTCTTACTGTTAAACACCAATGCACCACAAGGGCAAACCTCAACACATTCGCCGCAGCCTTGACACTCAGATTGGTCAATAGGTTCGCCACCAAATGTGGTGACAATCCTCTTGAAGCCACGATAGGCAAAACCAATGGCTCCTATTCCTAGCTTTTCCTGGCATATCCAAACGCATTTGCCACAAAGGACACATTTATTAGGGTCGTAGGTAAATACAGGGCTGCTGGAATCTATGGGTAAATCAGGTAGAATTTTCCTGAATCTCTTTGAGGTAAGCTTTACACGTAAGTGCTTAGCGATCTTTTGAAGCTCGCAAGAACCGCTCTTGAGGCAATGGGCACAATCCACAGGGTGGCTGGCTAAAATGAGCTCGAAAGCAGTGTGTGCCAGCCTAAAGGCTTTCTCCCCTTTGGTATTGACTACCATGCCCTCAGCCACAGGCGTAGTGCAAGCTGTAACTGGCTCATCTTTGCCTTCTATCTCCACAAAGCAGAGGCGGCAAGCGGCAAAAGGCTCTTTCCTTTCCCTGATGGCGCAAAGGTTTGGTATGTAGATATCATTATCTACTGCTACCCATAGAAGATTCTCTCCCTCAGGGGCAGTTATTTTTTTACCATCAATAATTAAGGATACGCTTTTTACCTTTAGCCTCTTTACGAGATAAGTCCCTTTATTTTCCCTGTCTCAGGGTCAACATCCACGGCTAGGAAGGCTGGCTTGGTAGGTAAACCGGGCATAGTGGGGAAAACTCCACAAAGCGGATAATAGAAACCGGCGCCTACTGAAGCCCGAATATCACGAATGGGGAGCTTGTAATTTCGGGGCACATTAAGCATATTAAGGTCGTGGGCAAGGGAGAGGTGTGTCTTTGCCATATTAACGGTAAGCCTGTGGCCATCAGCCCGAAAATCAAGTTTTTCAAAAAGCTTAAGCTTGTCTTGTGCCTCAGGCGTGTATTCTACTCCATCGGCAAGAAAAATCTTGGTAGCAAAAAGCTCTATCTTTTCCTTTGTAGGAGTATCATCCTCATAAAGTGCTTGAGGCTTTCTTGGAGTCTTAAGCGCTTTAAGGACTGCATCAGCTAACTCCATTGCCCCCTCTCCACCCTTAGCCCAGGCTTCACTAACTGCTGCTCCAATAGCTCCAGCCTCTAAAGCCTTCTTCCGCACCAGCTCTACTTCTCTATCAGTGTCTGTGGTGAATCTATTGATAGCCACAACAACAGGGACACCAGTCATCCTGGCAATCTCTATATTCCTAGCTAGGTTCTCACAGCCTTTCTCCAAAGCGGGCAGGTTTTCTGTATCAGCTGCCTCCTTAACTTTGGAATAAAGCATCCCGGGGCGGAGATGGAAGGCACCACCATGCTGTTTTAGGGCTCGAATTGAAGCAACTATGACGCAGCAATCGGGCCAGATGTTATATCCTGCCCACCTTGCCTCACGGCAAACAACCTCACAGAATTTGATATAGCCACATTCAACGCCGAATCCATTCTCAGTAACCATATAATCAGCAAGTTTCAGGGCAACCAAATCGGCAAGAATAGAATTGTTACCATGGGCTACATTAGCAAAGGGGAAGCCATGACAAAACATAGGATGACCTTCTGTGGACTGAACTAGATTGGGCTTTATAGCATCAACAAGGAGTGCTGTCATTGCTCCATCAGCTCCAAGGTCATGAGCAGTAACCGGCTTGCCATCGTAAGTATAAGCAACAACTACTCTCCTGAGCCTCTCTCTCAAATCCTTTAACCCTGTGGTCAAGGCAAGTATAGCGGCTGTCTCCGTAGCTACGGTGATATCATAATGTGCTAGTCTGGGATAGCCATTTGCTATACCACCGAGCCCAATTATAACATCCCTCAAGGCTCGGGCATTACAATCAACACAATAAGGCCAGGTGATATTCATAGGGTCAATATTTAGAGGATTCCTATGCACGTCGCCGGGCTCTTTCCCATGCAAGATGCTGGCATCTATGGCAGCGGCACAGAGGTTATGAGCTGCCTCTACCGCCGGAATATCTCCGGTAAACATAAGGCTTATATTCGCCATAGGAAGAGCCAGGGAATAACCACCTCCACAAGCACTTCCCTTTATTCCAAAAACAGGACCTTTGGAAGGCTCACGGAAGGTATTTATGACATTAAGCTTCTTCTGCACCAGAGCTTGACCAAGCCCGAAGGCTGTTACCGTCTTGCCTTCCCCTAATGGAGTTGGGGTCATAGCAGTCACGGTGATTATCTTGCCGTTAGGCTTGTCCTTTAGCCTCTTCAGCACCTTGGCGTAGTCGACTTTAGCCATATACCTACCATAGGGCTCCCATTCATCTTCCAATAGTCGTGCCTTTTTTGCTACCTCCGAAATAGGAAGTAACTCAGCTTCCTCAGCAACTACATAGTCTGGTGGAACAGGGTATCTCTTTTTTACTGGCATTTCTTAAACCTCCTTTGGATTAATTTTTGAAGGTCTACACCTTCAGCTACAAGAGCTAGGAAAAAGCTCACCCCGGCTCAACTTTGTCTTTTTTACCAACTTTCCTCATATATAGTGCCTCCTTTCCAAATTTGCTACCTTATTTCAACTTATCAAGTTGGGCAGCAATGTTTTTTACCTCGTTCATAACTTTTGGACTTGAATTAACCAGAGGTGAGCCAGCAAGGTCAGCTTCTATTATGCCTTGGTCGTAAGGAATAAATCCTAGGAACTCGAAATCTGGCATGCTGGAAATAAGGAAATCCTTTTCTCTCTCGTTTCGAATCTTGTTAGCTACTACCCCGATATTCTTCACTCCTATCTCCAAGGCTAGATCCCTTACCCTATAGCCTGTCTCAACACTTCTTCTACTTGGTTCTACTACTATAATAAGCTTATCTACTCCCTTCGCTGTCCCCCGCGTTAAGTGTTCTATCCCAGCCTCCATATCTAAAATAACCACCTCATCTACTTCAAGGAGCAAATGGGCAATCAAGGCCTGAAGTAAAGCGCCTTCGGGACAATAGCAACCACTGCCAGCTGCTTTGATTGGCCCCATGACCATTATCCTGATTCCATCATATTTTAGAGAACACTTCTCCGGCAAATCGTCAACCTTAGGATTTAACCTGAAATAGGGTGCCATTTGACCAGGTCTTGCCCCTGTTCTTTCCTCAATCAGGTCATCCATCTTGGATATAGGTATTATCTTTTGGGAATTGGGAAAACCAAAGGTAACTGCTAGGTTGACATTTGGGTCGGCATCTATTGCCAAAACAGAATAGCCAGATTTAGCAAATACAGTGGAGAGGAAGGCTACTAATAATGTCTTGCCTACTCCTCCTTTGCCACTAACGGCGATCTTCATATCAAAATTAGAAATTTTACTCCCATTTAATCAGCAAATCAAGAGCTCGATTTAAATGGGTCTACACTTTTTAGCGTGAAAAATCTACAAAGGGTGCTGGGAAGGAGGTGATTATTCATTGAAAGGCACCCGCTATCTCCTGTAGCCTTGGTGATTAAGCAAAACCAGGTGAAAGGAGGTAAAGCAGGTGCAAGACGATTGTATCGCAGTAGCTCTGGGATTGCCAGAATTAGAGATCCTGGGGCAGATAGAGCTAGAGGATCACTTTGAGGTTACAGTAAGATACCGGCGGGATAA
>MNYD01000067.1 GCA_001872925.1 Dehalococcoidia bacterium CG2_30_46_19
ATCTGTCGCCCCAAACCTGTGCAGTAATGTACGTCGTAGCCGCACCCCTGTGGGCAAGAGCGGTAGCGGTAATGAGGAAAACTTTCACTCAAAAGACTATACCGGTTCTCGCCATGCTCGCCGCCTTCTCATTCCTGATAATGATGTTCAATGTGCCTATTCCAGGTGGAACAACAGCTCATGCGGTTGGCGGGACTCTTATTGCCATAATCCTGGGACCATGGGCTGCCCTTATTGGAGAATCGCTGGCTTTGATTATCCAGGCTCTGTTCTTCGGGGACGGTGGTATCACAGCTATTGGGGCAAACTGTTTCAATATGGGATTTGTACTTCCTTTTGTAGGTTTCTTCATCTATAGGTTTATCACTCGTGGCTCTGCTTTTGGCTCCCGGCGGAGATGGATAGGAGCCGCCGTGGGAGGGTATATTGGAATAAATGTTGCTGCTGTGGTGGCCGCGATAGAGTTCGGAATCCAACCTTCCCTGTTCCACACTGCTAGTGGCGCGCCTCTCTACTGTCCTTATGACCTCTCTCAGGCAATTCCAGCCATGCTTCTCGCTCATCTTACCGTTGCCGGGCCAATTGAAGCCGCAATTACTGGCGGTGTAGTTGCTTACTTGGGCAAGCATCACCCGGAGATACTTAAGTTGAATCCTCATGAAAGGAGAGAAAGCGATGAAGTATAAAAAAGCTTTGATTGGTCTTATTGCTCTCGTTGTTCTTTGTCCTCTTGGTCTCCTCGCCAGCGGCACTGCTTGGGGGGAATGGGGTTTGGATGAAATGCTGGACATACTTGGTTACGTTCCTCAAGGACTCTCTAAGTTGGCTAATATAAATCATATAGCCTTCCTACCAGACTACTCGCTCCCCGCATTTGGAGAAAGCCTTGGTGGACAAGCTGCCGGCTACTATATCTCAGCTATAGTTGGCATTATTATCATCACTGCACTCGCTTTTGGCATCGGGAGGATCATTGCCAGGAAATAGCAGTTTTCTAGAGAGAAATATCGATAGCATTGGCTCCTGGCTACAAAGAACCCTGTTTCAGGAGAAAATAGCAAAGCAAAGGGGTTTTTTGCAATCTATCGACCCTCGAGTAAAGCTAGTGACATTGCTGGTGCTGTTAGTTTTCTCCATGTTAACTCACAACATATGGGTGCTTGCTTCCATCTATGGATGCTTACTTCTTCTGGCAGCATTTTCAAGAATAAACATAGTATTTTTTCTAAAAAGGGTCTGGGTATTCATCCCAATCTTCACGGCAGTTATAGCTATCCCAGCCCTCTTTATTACTAAAGGCGAGCCTCTTCTAACCGTTGGGGCACTCACAATCACAAGGCAAGGATTTTGGGGGGCTACTTTTCTCGTATCTCGTGTAGCTACCGCAGTATCCATCTCGTCTCTTTTAGTGCTTACTACTGAATGGCATAAGTTGCTCTTTGCCCTGAGGATTCTACGAGTGCCAGCACTTATTATCCTTACGCTCGCCATGAGCTATCGTTACATTTTTGTTCTGATTAAACTTTCCCGAGATTCCTTTCTAGCTCGCAAATCTCGCGTAATTGGCGAGGTTTCCTGGAAAAGCAATCTCCTCTTCTTAAGCAGAACCATTAGCATCATGTTTATCCGTGCCCTGAAGCTGGGAGAGGATGTTTATCTTGCCATGATGTCAAGGGGATTCGATGGAGAGGCAACATTAACAACTCAGCAACCCTTGAGAAGGATGGATTATGGTTGGATGTTAGGCATTTCAGCTTCAATAGGAGCTCTAGCATGGATAGGGTGATATTTAAGTTAGAGAATGTTGACTTTGAGTATGAAGGGGATATCATCGGCGTCTCCAACATAAATTTGGAGATAGAAAAAGGTGACACCGTGGCTATTCTGGGTCCTAATGGCTCTGGAAAATCGACCTTGCTTAAGATACTCGATGGTTTATATCCCCCAAAAAAGGGGAAGCTCTACGCTTTCGACGAAGAGATATCACAGAAGAGATTAAGGGATAAAGCTTTCAATAAGTTCTTTAGAAGAAATATCGCACTGCTTTTCCAGGATGCCGATGTGCAGCTCTTCTGTCCTACAGTAGAGGATGAGATTGCTTTTGGCTTGCGGCAACTCGGGCTATCTCAAAAGGTAATAGAGGAAAAAGTTGAACGGGTGATGAGCTCTTTGAATATTCAAGCGTTGAGAGGGCGATATCCCTACTCCTTAAGCGGCGGGGAAAAGAAAAAGGTAGCCATAGCATCTATCCTTTCACTCGATTCAGAGGTTTACCTGCTAGATGAGCCGACGGCTAACCTTGACCCACAGACCGAGGGTATATTGATAGACCAAGTACTTTCACTTCAGGAGCAAGGTAAGACCTTGATTATAGCCACTCAGGATATGCTTCTGGCAGAACATGTGGCATATCATGTTCTTCTTATGGACCAGAATAAGAAAGCAATCGCCTTTGGAAGTAAGGAGAGCATATTTTCAAACTTAGACCTATTCTACAAGCTCGGACTCCTTCATGGGCATCAGGCAATTCACGAGTTCACTCAATCGTATATCCATTCCCACAGGACATTGCAGGCAAGCTAGCCTAGCTAATAATTTCGTCAAGCTTCAGGCTAATGTCCAGGGCTTTGACTGAATGGGTGAGAGCGCCTACCGAGATAAAATCAACGCCGGTTTCAGCTACAGCTCGAACTGTGTCGAGGGTAATTCTTCCCGAGGCTTCGACTAAGGCACGACCATGAACTGCCTTTACTGCCTCCCGCATATCTTCGAGTCTCATGTTATCAAGCATGATGACATCTGCCCCAGCTTCAGCAGCTTCTATGGCTTCTGGCACAGTTTTAACCTCTAGCTCAATTTGAGTTTGCTTTGCTTGGAGATTGCCTCGTCGCTTCGCTCCTCGCAATGACAGCGAGGGGGTAGCTCGCAATGGCAAAGGTGCATTTTGTCGGGCCCTGGTGATAATTTCCTTGATGCTTAATCCCTCACTACGAAGGGCGGCAAGATGGTTGTCCTTGATGAGAATGCCATCGCCTAAATGTATGCGGTGGTTTTTGCCACCGCCAACCTTAACCGCATATTTTTCTAATACCCTCAAGCACGGGGTAGTTTTCCGGGTATCCATAATCCGCACTGGCAACCCTTCAACTGCCTTCACATAGCGATTTGCCTCTGTGGCAATGCCGCTGAGCCTCTGCAGGAAATTCAACACTGTTCTTTCCGCCTTAAGGATACTGGCTATCCTGCCCTCTACCACGGCAATCATATCGCCACTGCCAACTTTCGCTCCGTCTTTAAGCCAAACTTTTATTTTCAATTTCGTGTCAACTTGGCGAAACACTTCCTCAGCTATCTCTACCCCGGCTAAGATGCCTTCTTCCTGGGCTAAAATTGATGCTACACCAATTTTTTCATCTGGTATCAGGGAATTAGTGGTAACATCACCCTTAGCAAGGTCTTCCGCCAAAGCAAGGGCAATGATTTGCCGTATTTGCGCATTATTGAGCATGTTTATCCTGAAAAACTATATGTTTCTGCCACTCTGACGAGGTTTCCGGAAAATCGGTGCGGAAATGAGCACCGCGGCTTTCCTCCCGGAGCAATGCCGCCTCAGCCATAAGCCGGCCACATAATACCAGACTGCTTAGCTCATGAGAGACACGGTCAGCAATCCCCCTTAGTCCCCCTTTTCTAAAGGGGGATTTAGAGGGATTTTTATCCCAGGTAGCCAGGATGTTTGCCGCCCTGGTAAGACCATCGCCAGAACGAATAATCCCCACCTTATCCCACATCAGTGATTGTAAGTTAGCTAGATTGAGCCGTGGTGCCTTGGGCAGCGGCTCACGGTCGGGGATGAAGTAAGATTGCCAAATCCCCATTAGTCCCCCTTTTCTAAAGGGGGATTTAGAGGGATTTTCAGAAGGATGAGATGTTTGAGTTCTTTGTATTGCTCTCCTGGCAAAAACCACCGATTCAAGCAGTGAATTCGATGCCAGCCTGTTGGCACCATGAACGCCAGTGCAAGCTACCTCCCCAACGGCAAATAAGCCCAAAATATTGGCTTCACCCCACTCATTCACCCTCACCCCTCCCATAAGATAGTGAGCTGCTGGAGTTACCGGTATGAGTTCCCTGGTGATGTCCAAACCATGTTGCCGACAGAAGCGATAGATATGTGGAAAGCGGGCAGTAATCAAACGAGCCGGCAAATGAGTAACATCTAAAAATACCTTGTCGCTGCCCGTCTTTCTCATCTCATAAACAATGCTCCGAGCCACCACATCCCTTGGCGCCAGCTCAGCCTCAGATGCATAGTCAGGCATAAAACGATAACCCCCGGCATTTCTGAGTATACCGCCCTCTCCCCTCACCGCCTCGGAAATGAGGAAGGGAGCCACCCCGGGAAGATGAAGACTGGTGGGATGGAACTGGAAAAACTCCATATCGCTGATTTCAGCACCAGCTTTGAAAGCCAAGGCTATGCCATCACCGGTAACCACATCGGAGTTGGTGGTATATTTAAATAACTGACCGGCACCACCAGTGGCTAAAATAAGAAATCGGCAACTATACTCCTCTATCATCCCTCTTCGGCAATCAAGAACCTGAAGGCCTTTTACTCTCCCACCCTCAGTGATAATCTCGTTAACCAGGCAATGTTCTAAAACCTTGACCCTGTTGGACCGCACCTGCCGACTCAAGGTAGTTTCGATATACTCACCAGTAGCATCCCCACCGGCATGGATGATGCGAGGGGCGCTATGAGCCGCCTCCATGCCTAAGCTAATTTCGCCATTCAGGGTATCAAAGGGAACTTGAAGTTTGATAAGGTCAGCAATACATTCCGCTGCCTCTTCAGTAAGAATATGAACTGCATTGGCATCACATAACCCGTCTCCAGCAGCCATGGTATCCCGGTAATGAAGCTCAGGAGAGTCATTCTTACCTATGGCAACAGCAATGCCACCTTGAGCATACTTGGTATTACAATCGTCAATGCTGCCCTTGGTCAAGACAAGCACGCTGCCCTGTTTGATAGCCAGTAATGAGGCGTAAAGCCCGGCAATGCCACTGCCCACTATTATGTAATCATAGTAATTCATCACTTTGACCCCAAAACTTTGTAGTGCGACCCTTTAGGGTCGTGCACGAGGCTAAAGCCTCGCACTACATTTTTCTCAACCTATAGCCAGCATCCTATCAATAGCCTTTTTAGCCCTCACCCTTATCTCCTCAGGAACAGTGACGATGTTTTTCCGTGCCTTCATTGTTTCAATCACCCTTTCCAGTGTGGTCTTCTTCATATCAGGGCAAACTAAGCTATTGGAGATAAGGTGAAATTCCTTATCGGGATTCTGCTTCCTTAAAGGATACAGCATCCCTTCCTCAGTGCCAATGAGGAAAATTTTAGCATTGCTTCCCTTAGCATAGCGGAGCATCTGGGAGGTGCTTAAAGCAGCGTCAGCCAGCTCGATAACCTCGGGGCGACATTCAGGATGAACCAGCACCTTAGCTTGAGGATAACGCTGCCTGGCTGCCTTGACTTCTTCCACACTGAGGTTATCATGGGTAGCACAAAAACCAGGGTAAAGAATCAACTTTTTATCAGTCCTGGTAGAGACATAATGCCCCAGATTTCTGTCAGGGATGAACAGGATTTCCTCATCTGGAATTGCGTTTACCACCTCAACTCCGTTAGCCGAAGTGCAGCAAATATCACTCTCCGCCTTAATTGCCGCTGTGGTATTAACATAAGCTACTACAGCAGCTTCGGGATATCGCCCTTTCCATTCCCGTAAACTGTCAACATCTATGGTATCCGCCAGAGGACAGCCAGCGTCACGATGTGATAATAGCACCGTGGTACCTGGATTCAGGATGGCTGCCGTTTCCGCCATAAAAAGAACGCCGCAAAAGACGATTACCTTCGCCTTGATGCCAACGCATTTCCTCGCCAGCTCCAGAGAGTCACCAGTAAAGTCAGCGATATCCTGCACTTCAGGACGCTGATAATTATGAGCCACAATAATAGCGTTAAGCGCCCTTTTTAACTCCAGGACTTCTTCCTGAAGTTCCTTAAATCCGGACCCTGCTTTAGCAGTCACCCTTATAAACTCTAAACTCTAAATTCTAAACTCTAAATTCTAAACAAATCCAAAACCCAAAATTCAAAACTTTTTAGGATTTAGGATTTCTAAGTCGTATTCTATCTCCGTTCTTTCCAAACCCAGTAATCTATAAATTTTCTTAGAGCTTTTGCCGCTCTGGCAGGCGAAGGGAAAACAGGTATCCCCTGATTAACAATCTGCTTCCTTATATCAGCAATGGCATTCCACCTCCAGTTTTCCATATCACAGGAATCAATTTCGCCCGTTTCTATAACGCAGACTACCGGCTTACTTTCTTCTTTAATTGCTATGCTGCCATCCATGAAGTCCCTGGCTATCGTTTCCCGCCATACATCCGTAGGGTAAAAGTCATCCTGGGTCAAGCCAACAACGAAAACATTAAACTCCTGCGCGGCAGCCATCATTTTCAGTAGACTCAAGGGTGGAATAAGTGACTTTTGAAGAATAGAGCTGTCCAGAGGATTCCTAATCCAATCCCAAATCTCAGGGACCTCTTTTTTGAGTTTCTCCCTTGTTTTCCGGGAAAGTTCCGGAATATGAAAACCCTCCTCCTCCCACACATCACCTGAAACCACGCTTTTCCCACCCCCACCCCCCACTATAAGCACCTCCCTGCTTGTAACAGGCGGTAAAAAGGTAAAAACCACAGCCTGGTCTATCAGCTCCTGAAAATTAGCGACCAGGGTAATACCGTGCTGTTTTGATATCGCTCTCCAGGTCTCCATAGAGCCTGCCAGTGATGCTGTATGAGAAAATACCAGCTTTTTCCCAGCCTCACCCCTTCCCGCCTTAAGTATTATCACTGGTTTCCTTGCTGTGGCATACGATAAGGCGCGGATAAATTCCCGCCCATCCTTAACCCCCTCAATGTAGGCAGCAATTAGCTTTGTCTCAGGGTCCTTAGCGAAATAGTATAGTAACTCAGACT
>MNYD01000144.1 GCA_001872925.1 Dehalococcoidia bacterium CG2_30_46_19
ACCATCGTTCGCCTGTCCATACTGGAGGCAACCTTTTCATCGAATATGTCCTCATTTTTCAATACTTCTTTCCTGACCAGGTCGGTTCGGACGATAGGATAGCCCTTTATTTTGGATATTTCCTCGCTGGTCTCGGTCTTCCAGGTGCCCGGAAGCCCGCAGGTGATAAGCAAAATATCATCCCCCAGCCTGTTTTCTATAAACTTCCCAAACGGTTCCTTCAATTTGTTATCACCCTTTTATCATTTTGCTTGTTTGCGGAGTGCAAAATATTTGGGCGAAGCGAGCCACAAAAATAGTATTATCTCTTCATCTTGACATTCTTCCCTTTATGTCTTCGATTCTTTTCTCAATGACGGGGTAATCATTTTTACTAACAAAGTTTAAGTATATTTCTGCCACTTTTAATTCATCTGATAATCGGCCTAGCTTCCTCAAGACAATCAATAACCTTTTGGAATTGGCGGGTGCATCTGTGCCATTAGTATAAATATTTCTCCAATATAATTCTGCCGCTTCTTCTAAGTTGCCAGCTTTTTCCTTTTCTTCCGCATCTGCGTATACAGGATAAAAACCTAATACGTCTTCCTGAGTTAATTTTTGCGCCTCTTCAAATTTACCGGACTCAATTAATTTTTCAGCTTTTTTATAGGTTTCGTCAAATTTCTTTTTATTTTCTATCCTCTTATTTTTTATATGTTCAATGGCTTCTTTAACTGAAATATCTTTAAGATTTAACATTGTTGTTCCTTCCTTATTGCCACGGCAGATAACAGCTATATAGATGAGCTCTGGGCTCGCTTAATCCGATTTATTTTAGCCTATTTTTCTCCTCCCTTGTCCATCTAGATACCCAATCGCTGTTCGGCTGCTCGTAAAATAGCTTCCAGCATCTCGCCGTAAGACATTCCTGCTATCTTTGCCATCTTCGCCAGATGGCCATCCCAGCACCACCCCGGATTGGGATTTGCCTCAAGAAGCTTAGGATTGCCCTTAGCATCTAGTCTCCAGTCAAAGCGGCAATAGTCTCTGCACTCCAACCTTTCAGACAGCTTCAAACACCATTCCACAATGATTTTTTTTGTCTCATCTGGTAAATCGGCGGGAACGGATTTGATATTCCAGTAGGCTGACTTTGGCAACCACTTCGCCTCATACCCACATATTCTGGGAAGTTCTGGCGGAAGTGTCGAGTAATCTTCCTCAATGATAGGTAAGACTGTGTAAAATTCAGGAGGGTTCCCTATTATCCCTACGCTTAAGTCTTTTCCGGTAAGAAATTCCTCAACAAGAATGGGTTTCTCATAGCCGAATCTTCCCCTGATTTCTGAGATAGCGTTTATAAGTTCCTCAGAGCTGTTTGCTACGCTCCTCTGGGTTATTCCAAAACTGGAATCACCAAAGTTGGGTTTTGTGATAACAGGAAAACCAAAAGGAAGTTCGAAGGTGGCGTCCTCTGGCTTGATAAACAAGGCTTCAGACGTGGGAATCCCCATTTCCCCTGCAATCCCACGCACAAGCGACTTGTCATAACAGTAAGCAAGACACTGGGACTCAGAACCTGTATAGGGAATACCAAGCATTTCCAGCAAGGAGGCCACATGAGGCTCTCTTCTGGCGTCGTTGTTGTAACCCTCATCGCATAGATTAAATACGAGGTCTACTTTAGTTTTTAGTCCTACCAAGTCATAAATGAGCCTATCGTGATTGCTAAGATATGTAAATCTATAACCTTTCAGTTCTGTTAATGCACCTTTCAGGCAATCAATGGTATAGAGATCATCGTCATCGAAGACGCCTAGCGGCTTTAGGGGATCGGGTTTCGCAGGGTCACCCAAGACCACAACTACATTCTTTGCCAGTACTTTATTCTTGAGAGGTGTCCATTCTTTTCTGACCGTGGCTGCTACAATAATCCGTCTCTCCATCATCCCCAAATCCTGATTCCGCTGGGAAGCCGTGGATACTTCTTCATGAAAGGTAATGTCGCTGAAGCCAGCCATTTTCAAGAGTTCGCCCAGGCTCTCACGGGTGTAGAGTCTCTCTGCATAAAACTGATCTGCAATAACACCTTTTTCTACATGAGTAACCACCTCTCGTGAGATTAGCCGTTGTCTGTCCAATGAAAGGGAACGTTCCCGACAGACGAAATACTTTTTGTCCATCCATTCCCAGGATCTGGGCTGAAAATGTTCCCTTAGGTATTCCCCATCAGGGACATCGATAAGAAGTCGCCCCCGAGGCTTCAAAACCCGGAAAACCTCTTTCAGAACTCTCATGTCATCTTGAATCGTTTCAAAATAGCCGAAACTGTTCCCTAGAATCACCACCACGTCAAAGGTATCAGGTGCATAGGGTAGTTTTCTGGCATCACCTTCCCTAAATCTAATGTCCAGCCCTGTTTTTTTTGCTTGTGCCTTAGCCTTTTGAATTAGATAGTGAGAGCGATCTAACCCTTCAACATATTTGAATGTTCTCGTTGCCAGTTCTAGGGAATGACGTCCCTGTCCACAACATAAGTCTAAGATTTTATCATCTGGCGAGAGCTTTAGGATCTCTGAGAACAAGTCCACTTCCTGATGGGTGATGTTGTGGTCGCCTACCACATCTCCATCTGTCTTCAGGTAAAGGGCAGTGAAAATGCGCCGCCACCAATCTGGGCGAACGTGCTCTTCAAGACTTGGGATAGGTCCTAGTGCTGCTGTTTGGTGTATGCTTTTCCTATCACGTTGTGGAGGTTTATCCTTAGAATGTTTTTCCATCCCCTATTTTTGCTCCACTGTTTTACCAAAATTGCATCTGACAGTCAATATATACGAACTCAGGGTTCGCTTAATCAGATTTTACTCCATTGTGCATATATTTATATATCATAAATACGATTCGGCAAGCTCGAAATAGCTTCTGGCGGTAGCCAGGGCTTTTGCCTTTCCCTCTTCTGAAATATAGGGGTCATCAAGCTTGAAGCCCTCCACCTTTCCCCTCACATAAGCCCGATAACACTTGTAGAAGTTAAGCAATTTTAGCAGTTCTTCATCATGGCTTAATTCTACATAGGCATTTACCAGATGCCGAGAGAGGTCAGAGTGGTGGTAGCGGTCTAGATCCATGGCGAGAAAAGCAATCTCCGAGGCTACATCGGAGTATCTGAATCGGTCATTGAACTCGATGCAATCGTAGATGCAGATATCGTTGGTGAAGCAGATATGGGCGGCATGAAGGTCGCCATGGCAATCCCTTACCCGACCTTCCTTTACCCGCTTAGCGAATAAAACACTATTATTATGAATAAAATCCTCGGTGTATTTTTTGAGGCGATTATATTTCAAGCGTGGGATGGATACATCGATATATTTCTCGGTTTGAGAAAAGTTCTCATCAGTATTCTGCCGAATGACATCCAATTTGCCGAAAGCGGCGATTTTGGAATTTGTTTCTGCCTTTTGATGAAAGTGAGCTAATTTCTCGGCTACCCTGGTTACCATTTCCGAAGTTACCTGGTTACCACGCAAGAGGACATCCATCATGCGGTGTTGAGGCAGTTGCCGCATTTTGACGGCATATTCAATTGCCTTGCCCTTTCCTTCAATAACGAGAGATTGCTTCGCTGCGCTCGCAATGACAGAAGGGGGATGCAATGACATTGTTATTGGCACCACAGCTAAGTAAACCTCAGGGCAGAGGCGTCTGTTCAAATCCAGTTCCTGTTGGCAAAAGAAACGGCGTTTCTCTAAGGTAGTATAATCCAGATAACCCAGGTTGACTGGCTTCTTCACCTTATAAACATATTCGCCGGTGAGGAAGACGAAGGACATCTGAGTTTGCACCAATTGTATCTCTGGCGGTCTATGAGGATAGGACTCGGGTTTAAGCAGTCCCTCGATTATAGATGATGGCGTGGTCACTAATTTATTGCCCAATGGCTAGCTAACTCTATGACAAAGCTTTGAAGGAGAGGAAAGTCCTCTCTCCTTCCTCATGCGTGGGGTCTGCTGCGTGAGTAGCCTCGACATAGTCAAGTTCCACAGGTGTTCCAATCTTAATCTGTTCTGGTTTGGAGGTATCTACCCCTGAAATGCGAGCGCAAATTTTAGCACCTTCCTCCAGTTCCACAATGCCGCAGCAATAATGTTTTCCTCTGCCATAGCCTTCTTCAACCATTAAAGGGGACCCCACAGCGATAACGGTGTAGGCCACAAGCTTTCCCCTTCCTTTCATTTCCTCCAGCTCCAGCTCATTTCCGTGACATTCAGGGCAGATAGGTTTTGGAGGCAGGGATAGATGTCCGCATTTCTTACATCTTGCTCCCATCAATTTATGTTCGCTGAGAAATTTATTGTACGCCAGGCTATAAAGTTTGTTTTCGGCTACTTCTGAGAATTTATTTTCTAAGGCCATTGATGCTACCTCCTCTGGAAAATATTGACTACAATAGTAGAGCCATGTGCTCCAGCATTGTGCGTTAGTCCTAAATCGACGTCTTTTTTCTTCACCTGCCTTGGTCCGGCCTCTCCCCTCAACTGCTTGAATATCTCCACTACCATTCCCACTCCTGATGCTCCGATAGGATGTCCTTTAGCCTTGAGTCCGCCATCTGTGTTTATGGGCAGCTTGCCGTCCAATCTATTTTCTCCTTCCCTGATTGCCTTCACTGCCTCGCCTGGCTTATAGAATCCCAGGTCTTCCATGGCAACTAATTCAGCTATGGTGAAGCAGTCATGAACTTCGGCTATTTTTATATCTTGAGGACTAACACCGGCCATTTCATAAGCTTCCCTGGCGGCTAATTTAGTAGCCCTTATCGATGCCAGTTCTTTCCTTTCTGCTAAGAAGTAATCGCTTGCCTGCCCGGTTCCAATGACAAATATCGGTTTGTCGGTGAAATTCCTGGCGATGTCCTCGGCGGCAAGCAGGACACATGAAGCGCCATCACAGATGGTAGAGCAATCAAATAACCTCATTGGCCAGGCAATGACGGGATTCTGTTTTGGGTCATGCAAAAACTCCATTTCATCTGCCCAGTGAGGCTCGGGCAAGCCTTTCTTCACTGCGGATGCTGCCCGTCTTTTCATGATATCCGGGATAGAAGCATCGAAGTGAGCATGGGGATTAAGGCTGCCATTGTAGTGATTCTTTATTCCCAGCCTCATAAAATCTTCAACCTCAGTGCCGTATTTTGCCATGTGGGCTGTAGCTATAGTGGCGTAAATTCCCGGGAATGTTTCGCCAGCAGGAATCTCGGTATCAGGGTCCATGGCAGCAGCCAGGACTTCAGTTACCTGGGTGGTATCCAGGTTAGTCATTTTTTCCAGTCCCCCAGCGAGAACGATATCATAGATACCAGAGGAAATAGCGATAATCGCCTCTCTGAAGGCAACTCCGCTGGCAGCGCAGGCATCTTCAAACCTGATGGCTGGCTTGGGAACAATTCCGATGCGATTAGCCACTGCAGGGGCAATGTGAACCTGACGCTCAAAGAGGTCGCTGCTGATATTCCCCAGATAAAGGGCATCAATATCACCAGGGTCAAATCCTTTGTCTACCGAGCTTCTCAGTTCGTTGTAGGCCTCTACAAAAAGGTCTTGTCCCCTGACTCCTTTAGGATAAATCCCGAACTTTGATAGCCCTGCTCCCACAACAGCAACACCACGACCTAATTTACGTTTCTTTGGCACAATTCACCTCCAATTGTCGAAGTCTATAATTATATTATTTTTGGACGGCATTTGCTACAGAAGCTTGCCTCCTTCCAATCAGTATCAGCGAGGCAATTTGAAAAGTGCATAACGCACTTCTGGTCAGGGCAGTGTTCCAGGTCGAAGGTGTGCCCGATTTCATGAACTATCTCCTTGGTGGCTCTTTGTATAAATAACTTCTTGTCCGGTGGCAAACCATAATATTCCTGTCTCAAGCGGCATAAAGATATGATTACTACTTTGTGGATGATGTCGGCTTCGCCGAAGACAAAATTAAGTCCCGGTGCGTAAAGGTCAACTTCGGTTATGCCCACGACCCTCTCATCCCTTCCCATCTCCAGGGCAATCAATGAGCTTATCAACTTTGAAGCAAGATACTGCCCTCTTTGCGAGTCATAAGCATCAGCTAGCTGGTTTAGCTCCGGCTTTATTTCCACGGGGCAATTGAAAACCAGCCTGACCTTCTCCTTAAGCTCATCCGCTACTTCATCAGCTACATCACCCAGTGGCTTAAGCACGATTTTCATTTTCGACTAACCAGCTTTGTATTTCTGCTAAGGCTTGTTTCCTATTATCCCTGGTCACTAACAGCACTTTGACTTCGGGATGGTGTTTGATTTCATCGCAAAAAGGATTTGGGTTGAGCATAATAGTGCCCAGGACCTTTTTACCACCATTTATTGCCTGCCACACTGTTTCCCTGAATTGTGGAGACAGAAGCTCCATCTTGCCAATTTCATCAATGATTATTAAATCACATTCCTGTAATGCTCGTTGAGTTGCTGAAACGCCCACTTTATTTAAATTGTCAACATCAACTTTATACTTGCTTACTTGAAACGGGCTGGAGATGTTGACATGTGCCAGGATTGCCTCTTTGCCATCCAGGGTAATTATCTTGAATCCCTGCCTTATCCCGCTGCTTCGTATTTCCTCGGTATAGAAACCGCCGGCTTTGATTTTAGACCTGGCGATAGCTTCTTTGATGAGGTTCGTTTTGCCCGTGCCTGGCTTGCCGGTGAGAAGAAGATGCTGAGAAACTTTGTCCTCCTTATTTACTTCAAGTTTGATTCTGAGCAATCATCCTGCGGAGTTCCAAACACATCTGAGGCACGTCGATCTTCATAGGGCACCTGACCTTGCATCTTCCGCAGGTGAGGCAGGTATATATGATGGGAGCTGCCTTTTCCAGGTTACCGGTGATTTGAGCTGTCCACACTGCTCCGATGCCGGCAAAGTATTTATCACCGAAATAGCCAGCGGTCACGGCGAAGACGGGGCATTCATACAGACATCCCCCACATCTCAGACAATAGAGTGCCTGCCGCAATAAGGGATGTTTTGCCAGCTTTGTTCGTCCTGAGTCCAGAAACACAACATGCAGCTCCTTAGGACCATGAGCACCGTATGTGGTAACTTTCTCGATGTCTCCCGTTTTGCTCGGTCCCGAGACCAGACTTACATAAGACGGGATATTATAGTTGGCATATCTCCAGGTAACCTCAGCCACTTTCCAGGCGTCATGGAGCGTGGGGACAAGCTTCTCCAATCCCACGAGAGCTATGTGCACCGGTGGAACACCGGTGCAAAGCCTGATATTCCCTTCGTTTGAGATAAGAAATAGTGTGCCGGTATCCGCGGAAACCACATTAGCTCCGCTGAGGCCGATATCTGCCTGAAAATATTTTTCCCGTAACAGATTCCTCACTATGGCTACTTCCTCGGCTATGTCCGGCGCAACCTTCTTTCCGGTTATATTGGTCAAAAGGGTGGCAACATCCTCTTTGGGGACATGGATTGCCGGGGATAAAATATGCATTGGTTTTGACTTTAAATGCTGGATGATAAATTCGCCCAGGTCTGTCTCGTAAACTTCGTTGCCCGATTCCTCCAGATGTTCTCGCAGGTCAATCTCCTCACCGGTCATGCTTTTGCCCTTGACGATTAGCTTATCCTTTCCCACCAGGTCGCCGATAATCTTCAGCGCTTCTTCAGCGGTGTCTGCTATGTAGGCATGCCCCTTGTTACCCTCTATAGACTCACAGGCTTGCTCGGCAAGTTCCCTCATCCTGCCGATGGAGTCCTCCTTAATTTTCCTGACTTCTTCAGCAAGCTCAATGGTGTGGGGGAACTTCCTTAATGCATTGTTGGTATTTGCCCGGTAGCTTTTTATAGCTCGGGATAAAGCGGTGCTTATCCTATCGTTATGAGCTGCCTCCATAAGCTGTGTTTTATATGCTTTGAATTGGGACATACTACCTCCTTAAAGCTCGGTCAACCACCTGAGCTAAATCCAGCACTTCTGTATGATTTCTTCCCAGGTCGCTGAGTCCTTCTTCAAGCTGCATCACGCAAGCCGGACAATGGGTAACTATTGTTGAAGCTCCTGTTTCCATAAGCTCCCTTGCCCTGTTCACCGCCAGAATGTGGCTTAATTCGGGGAACACCATCTCAAATCCACCTCCACCGCCACAGCAAGTTGCCCATTCCCTGTTGGTCCATTCAGGCTCCTTAAGCTCCAGCCCCTTTATGGAGTTCAGCACCTGTCTTGGCTCATCAATCACCCCCAGGTAGCGTGTCAATTGACATGGGTCATGATAAGTAACCTCGACCTTTTGGGGCATCTCGAGGGAAATATTTCCCTCTTTAATTCTTTCCCAGACGACCTGGCAAAAGTGCTTTACTTCGATATCAAATCCTGACACATAGTTAGGAAACAGATTATGCAGTGCGTTGGTGCACGAAGGAACGAGACCGATTATCTGTTTCACGCCCAGGGACTTGAACTTGTCATAAGTTACCTGGCAATGCCTGGCGAATTCCTCCTCCAGACCGAAAAAGTAAAGCGGTGCTCCACAGCATGGTTCTTCCTCGTGGAGGTAGCCGAAATCAACCCCCAGCCCGGTTAATACTTTGACCGCGGAGTGCAGGACCTCGATATAGTGGTCATCTCCGCCCAGAGGAAGCTTGCTATACATGGCAGTAAGGTCAATTCCCACCCTCTTGAACGCCTTGGCTATCCCGGTCGTCCTTTCAGCATCCAGCCCGTGTTTCTCAAGTTTGCTCAGCGCATCGAGCATGGTTCTGGCGTGTCTCAGGTATTGATATCCACATCCAGCGAAGAAAATCGTCTTATTTCTCCTCGGTAAACTTAACTCTTTAGCCCACTCTGCTTTTGCTCCGGGTGAGGCTCCGAAGATATTGTCTTGGGAAGAAATGTTGTCGGCAATGAGAAGCATGCCTCTGGGAATAAGGTCATCTCTTTTTTTAGGCATTTTACCCTCCTTAATCGTTTTTTAGGCGCCTTTTCCCGGAAAATTCAGGAATCTTCAGCTAGCTTGCTTTGCTGGGGCTAATCTCTGTGCCCTTCTTTTCTCCTCGAGCTTCTTGAGGCGCTTACGGTGTTTTAACGCCGCCATTCTATTCCTCTTATTCATGTCTTCTTACTGTAAACGGAAATAAATTTGCTTAACGAGCGGTCGTAGGTTCGCTCAACCTCAGGCGGGAGCAAACAACCAGGAAGCTCACCATGTTCCCAGTGGTAACGGATGCACTCGCAGCATTTCCCTTTCCGGGAACATGGTTCATAAGTGCAGGGGCATCTGGATTTATTGTCCTCTATCTGACACTCCATTTCTTACACTCCTATACAGGTTTAACAATGACTATCTGCCATTCTGTGCCCTCGCCTCTTGTCATTCTGAGCCCTTCACTTCTGTCATTCTGAGCGAAGCGAAGAATCTCATAGCGCTCAGGGTAAACTCCGCGAAGAATCTAGACCCTTTGCTGCCCCTTCGCTATCGCTCAGGGTAACAAAACCAGCCCCCTATTATACACCATATTTCCTCCTTAGATTATGGGATAAATTAGCTACCAGTTCCAGAGCCTGGCGTGCTGCCTCGGGTGATAGGGATGCCAGTCCGCAAGAAGGGGTTAGCAAACTTTGCCTTAAGATTTGCTTAAAGCTGATGCCATTTTTGGTGAATGGAGCTATGGCTTCTCCAAGCCTATCATAGAGGCTTGACACAGTTTCGCTGGATAGGGCTTCTTCATTATTGGGGACAATTCCCCAAGCGATGGCACCTCCCCGCTCAAGGAAGGATTTTACTTCACCGGGATAACAACTGAAGGAGGAGGCGTAATTGTAGGCATCAATGCTGAGGATATCAATTGATGTTCCCAGAAGGACGGGCCAATCGGTATCGCCACAGCAATGCAGTCCCTTTAGCCCCCTAATCCCCTGGAAGACCTCCTCTAACAAAATGGTGACTTTTTCCTCAGGGACAGGGGTAAAGACTGAACGAAGGGAGACCAGATAGGGCTCATCAACGAAGACAATAGTGTGACGCGACATTTGCCTTAGGACATTTTCCTGCCACGCGGCTTTTAGCCGTAAGAACTTAGCTGCAGCTTCAGCCAGATTCTCGTTGTAGAGGATGCCTAGACCCTGCTTGTCAGTAACCATCAATCCCCAGGTGATGGGGCCTGTTATTTGACCTTTTACCATATCTGTCTTCGGCGTTTGGGAAAGGAAAGCATGGAATCCCGCAGCATATTCAGCGGAAACAGCATATTTATCAAAATTAGCTTGCTCAGCATCAAAGTAAATCTGCGTCAGTTCTGTTTCAAAGTCTGCTCCCGGCTCAATGCGCATTTTGTCTTCGTTTAGCACTATTCCCGGGAAGCCTTCGCTAAACTGGATACCCATATTTTCCTTGGGAGAACGTCGTGGTAGTTGAGGCCAGGCAGGTATATCAGGGAGATATTTCATAACCAGAGAGCAAGCCTCTTTTGGGTCGGTGTGAGGCATGCTGCCGATAGCCGTAGGCAAACAACCAAACTCTAGCTTAGCCAAATTCCGCCTTGTCCAAGTACTTCCCGATAAGCAGTCTTAAATCCCTCTTGGTTTCCGCCGATATGTATTTCTGCGAAGTAGCGATAGCATCCTTGAGGGCGGTGGCGCAGGCGCATTCATGGATTTGGGGTATCCGGGGAATAGCCAACCGTAATATTTCCTGGGCAACATCGACTCCTTTTTGCAGATTGGTCAGAATCATTTCTGCACTCACTGTTTCGTAGCTTGGATGCCAGCAATCATAATCGGTGACAATAGCGAGCGTGGCATAGCATATCTCAGCTTCCCTGGCTAATTTAGCTTCAGGTAAGGCGGTCATGCCAATGACATCAGCGCCCCAGGAGCGATAAAGCTGTGATTCAGCCTTGGTGGAGAATTGAGGTCCTTCGATGACCAGATAATTTCCTCCTTTATGCACTTTAGCTCCTGCTTTGGTAGCTGCCTCAAATAAAATTTGAGTTAATGCCGGGCAGAAAGGCTCAGCAAAGGAGATGTGGCCTACTATTCCCGAGGTGAAGAAAGTGTTATCCCTGTCTTTAGTCTGGTCAATGAGCTGGTCGGGAATAACCAAGTCCATCGGCTGGATTTTCTCCTTAAGGCTGCCCACGGCGCTCACCGATATAATCCTTTCTACCCCCAATGATTTCAAAGCATAAATGTTAGCCTTTACCGGCAAATTTGAGGGGCTAATCTGGTGTCCCTTGCCATGCCGGGGAAGAAAGGCAACTCTTATTCCTTCCAGTTCGCCTGTGATAATAGCATCGCTCGGTTTACCAAAAGGCGTGGTTATATTTACTTCCTCTATCTCATTCAGCCCCTCCATGTTATAAAGTCCGCTCCCGCCGATAACTCCTATTTTCGCTTTGGTCATTAACCTTCCTCCTTTTCGATATGCTGGGTTGGTTTGCTTATTCTAAATAACCCTCTTCAAGTTGTAAATTTGCATTTAGAGCTTAGGTTGCTATGTTATACTTAACTATGTTATACTTAAACTTAGTTTTTTTCCCTGTTTGGGTTTAGCAAGTCGATGAAGGTCTTGGAGTAGCTTTGGGGTTTCGTTTTTTTAGAGACAACTTATGCAACTGCTGTGGGCTTTGTTTTGAACGTTGCCCTGTATTACAGCTCCCCCTGGAGGAGGCAAAACGGGACATAAAAGCACTCATTCGTGGCGATACAAACGCATCTCTAGCATTTCAGCGGTGTACCACTTGCAATACCTGTAACCTTATCTGCCCTGTGCAGGCAAATCCTTACGAGCTCATCCTGGAACGATGGAATGAGGAAAATCAATTGAAGGGACTCTCCGCCATCGCCAGGTTTGTTTTCCCCAATGAGCCCCGGAATATATGGGCTTCCATTAGAGTGCTCATGGGGGAGGATGAACTTTCGCTCCTGCATTCCTGGCGGGAGAGCATGAATAATCCTAAAAAGGTGATGTTGCTCACTGGCTTCTATGCCAATCTTGTCCCTTATATTGCCATGACCTCTTTGATTGAGGAGCTAAAGCCAGCAATAGCTGGCTTTGAGGGTCTGTGGGGCTGTGCCGGAGATACCTATAAGATGGGTATGATACATGCCTCGGAAGAAATAGGCAGTATGTTACGCCATAAATTCTCCGAGATGGGGATAGAAAAAATGTATTGCTTTATGGGTGCTGAAGCAATGATGTTGAGCGATGTCTTGCCCAATAGGTTTGGCATTGATTTTAGTTTTTGTAATCCCGAGCCGCTGGACTACTGGATACTGGATAAATTAAGCAGTGGCGAGATAGAAGTCAAACGGAAGTTAAATATGAAGGTCACCGTTCATGATAATTGCTGCTCTAAATACATGGGAGGCAAGCTGCAAGAGGTAATTCGGGAAACAATGGAGCGTATAGGGTGTGAAATTGTAGAGATGCAGCATAATAGAGAATTGGCACTTTGTTGTGGTTGGGCAGCTACAATCCCTGCCTTGCACGGTTCTACTTCACGTAATCCCATGCATATCTTGCTTTATCTCTTAGATAGCCTCTATCGAAGACTACAGGAAGCGGAGGCAA
>MNYD01000006.1:0-453 GCA_001872925.1 Dehalococcoidia bacterium CG2_30_46_19
TTATTCCAATGAGAACATTATTCCCGATTTTGCGAGCATGGTTAACGGCACCATGTCCGATAACTACGTTTTCTCCAATCACAATATCCTCAAACCCATCAAGCGACCCTGAGTGTATAACACAATTATCTTCCACGATAGTATTATCGCCGATTGTTATTTTACCAAGGTCAGCTCTAATCACTGCTCCGGGCATCACCACACAATTTTCGCCAATCTCAACGTCACCAATAATATAAGCTGTCTTGCTGATAAAAGCCGAGCCGGCTATCCTCGGGGTCTTACCGTTAAAGCTCCGAATCACTCTGCCCTCCTAATTAGACTATTATATCAATTAACACACCAGCTTTTTTCAACCTTAACCTGACAGGCTGACCTTCCGAGCTACCGAGCCTGAGAGCAATTGATTAAACAAAGCGCTATTTTGTTCAAGGCAAAGGCATATCATAACCT
>MNYD01000006.1:460-5819 GCA_001872925.1 Dehalococcoidia bacterium CG2_30_46_19
GCATATCATAACCTCGCCGTATCATCCATAACCCAATAGCAGAATGTAGAAATACTACTACACGGCCAAGGGTAAGATTAACCTCTTGCCCAATATCCCCCTTTTGCAGACACTGTGCAACCTTGAAAATAAAATTGTTTAGTTATAATATGCTTGAAAAGCTGGCGCATTTGCATCCCATAGGCAAAGAGGAACAAATTGTGGATGTTTCTGAAGTCAATGACAAATTAATAAGGGATAGAGCTATCCGCCTTTTTACATTTCTTAAGGAACTGGCTTTGCTTAGAACCAAAGTCACAAGAGACCTATCTGCATATGAGCATGTGGTATGGTTTCATGAGGTGCCCGAATACAAGGGTTGTTTCTCTAGATTGTCCCCAGAATCAGATGAAACACAGGATGCAGTGTGGCTTGAAATTCAAAGACCTAAAGAGCCCCAAAAACCGCCTATACCATCTTCCTGTTTGAAATGGCTGGATGATAGCTCCGAAGCCGACCCTCTGGTTGAGCCGCGCTTAAGAGACAAGGTACCATCGCAGAATACATTATCCTCCGATCAATTCGAGCGGCTTGCTGACCACCCAGAAATATTAGAGGATTGGCAGCGTTATATTCAGGATAAGTGGCTTCCATGGGCTGAAGTATATAAAACTTGGAAAGCAGCCAATGACCTCTACCTTCAACTTTTCGCGATTCATCAGCAGATAAAGAAGCTCGGTGAGCGCTATGAGCTTCTACTCGGTTTGGGACTTCTAACCTGGGAGACACCGAATAATCAGCGTATTAAGCGGCATATCGTTGTAGGAGATGCTTACCTTACCTTCGATGCTGATCGAGCCAAGTTCGAGCTGCAAGGGGCACCTGGGGGTATCAAGCTTCGCTTTGAAACTGACATGGTTGAGCAAGGCTATCTCCCACCATTGGACCAACAGAAGGAGATTGAAGCCAAGTTAGATTCAATCCAGGAATCACCGTGGAATAAAGATGAACTTAATAAAGTCTTGCGAAGCTGGATTCAATCAATGAGTCCAGATGGAACATACTCTGATTCCTTGGTTCCTCCGGAGAAATACACAAGAATGCCTACTGTTACCTTTGCCCCCGCAATAATACTTCGGGAACGCACCCAGCGAAGTCAAGTCCAATGTTTCGCTAACATTGCTGATCAGATTAGTAGCGGTGGCAACGTTCCCTCGGGAGTACAGCTCCTCTGCGAAATATCTGAGAATACTCCCGAACTTGATGACGACGGGAGGCGTACAGATAGTGGAAAGCCTATAGACAATACGCTTTACCTCCCGCTACCCGTAAATGAAGAACAGAAGCAAATTGTTAATCAAATCAGAAATCGCCGAGGAATCTTGGTACAGGGACCACCAGGCACTGGTAAAAGCCATACAATCGCCAACTTAATCTGTCACTTGCTTGCTCAGGGTAAAAGGGTCTTAGTTACCAGCCAAACGCCTCGCGCACTTAGGGTGTTGAAAGACAAAATACCTGAAGATGTGGCGGCTTTGTGTGTTACTCTCTTGGGTAATGATCAGGCTGCTCGTCGAGAACTCGAGGAATCTGTCCAGAGCATTAACCAGAAATATTCTGAATGGAATCCGACCAGGAGTCAGGAAGCAATAACATCGCTTAGATCGAATTTGTTTGAAACGCAGAAGAATATAGCTGATAAAAATCGACTCTTAAGAGAGCAACGGGAAATAGAGACGTACCACCATCAAGTAGCTGGTGGAACCTATAGCGGCACGGCTCAACAGATTGCTCGTCGAATCAAGGAAGAGGAAGGAAAATTCGCTTGGATAGCTGATGATATAGGGGACAATGAGCCCTGTCCATTATCAATCTCAGAGTTCATAGAGCTAGTGCAGTTATACAGGGAGCTATCTGAAGAGCATTGTTCGGAGCTGAAGCAAGAAGTAGTTAGCCGAGAGGACATACCAGATATCGCTCACTTTGTCAGGATGGTAGATGATGAAAAAGCCGCCAAGCAGAATCTTGAAGCGCGTACTTCTCGGCGTCAATCATTCCGCTTTCGCATACTTGAACAACTTCAGGAAGACACGATACAGTCCTTGCACAGTTCCGTATCTGGTCTGATTGCAGCAATAGGCAGCATCAAACAGAGATTTATATGGATTCCCCAGGCTGTATCAGATATGTTAAGTGACAACGATACACCGTGGAAAGGGCTTCGTGACCTCATGGTGCGACATTTGAGCGGTTTACAGGAAAAGGCTGCCACCGCTCAAGCGACTGAGATTCAAATTCCAGACTCTATGAACAGAAAAGGGCTCCGGGTTGACGCCCAGGATCTTTTAGATCATTTAAAAAAAGGCGGGAGGATAGGGTGGAAATTTCTCGCTCCTCAGGTAGTAAAACGAACTCGCTACATAATGGATGAGGTGCGAGTGAATGGGCAAGCGTGTTCAACGATAGAAAACCTTGCTCTTCTTATTGACTATTTAGATTTACTTGGTGAGATTCAGTATTTGTGGTCAGCATTGCAGGGGAGAGACAAAAGGGAAGAAGGCTCTCTGCTGGTACAGGTTGGATATCTTGAGGAGCGCCTCGAGGCTCTTGAGGCAGTTATTGGACTTGAAAGCTATCTGGACGTAGCAAAGGCTAACGTGAAGGCTATCGAGGGCTTGGCGGAGCCACAGTGGCATAGAATGGAAGAACTTGAGGAGATGGCTCTCGATCTTGAAGCTGTAGAAGCCGAGCATGCTTTCAAGCACGCGAGGTCCGCAATCGAAGACAGTATTCGGAAAGTCCGTATTGTGCAGTCTAGCCCTAAAGGACATATGCTGAACCAGGAGCTTCTCACCGCTCTGGAAGGGCGCGACACTAAGGCACTGGCGAGATGCCTTGATAAGCTCGAAACTCTTGAACTGGGTCACGAGCGCTTACTTAAACGTGACAAACTTCACGAACAGCTAAACAAAGCTGCACCGAAACTTGCTCGACAATTACGGAGCACATTTGCTGACAATAGCTGGGAGCAACATGCGAGGAGCTTTGAAGCGGCTTGGGCATGGAAGCAAGCCGATAGATGGCTAACCAAGTTTAACCAAGAGCACGACAAGATAAGACTGGAAACGGAACTACAACAGCTTTGTGCAGATGAACGAAGAATCATTTCGGAACTCGCCGCTGCAAAAGCCTGGGAGAACTGCCTGCAGCGTATGACAGAGCACCAGCGAGCTAACCTTATCGCTTGGGCAAAAACTATAAAAAAAATCGGTAAGGGGACTGGAAAGTATGCCCCCATGTATCGCAGACAGGCACAACAGTATATGGACGAGTGCAAAGGGGCAATACCAGCGTGGGTCATGCCCCTTTATCGTGTATTCGAGACGGTGAAGCCTGAACCTGAGGCTTTCGATGTCATAATCATAGACGAAGCCAGCCAGACCGGCCCTGAGGGGTTGGTCATCCAGTACCTGGCGAAACAGTGTATTGTAGTTGGTGATGATGAGCAGATAAGCCCCGACGCAGTTGGCATTGACCTAAGTGAAGTGAACATGCTTGTCGAGAAGTATCTTAAGGACATCCCTTTCAATAACCGGTATGACCCGCAAACTAGCCTTTTTGATCAGGCTGATATTCGCTTTGGAGGGAGAATTGTGCTACGGGAACATTTCCGCTGCATGCCAGAGATAATTCAGTTCTCCAACGATCTCTTCTATAAAGCAACTCCACTGAAGCCTTTACGCCAATATCCATCACAGAGACTTGAGCCAATAATAGTGCGACAGGTAAAGAATGGCTTCCGCGAGGGAGACAGTAGCCGAGCCCTAAACCGCCCTGAAGCTGATGCATTGGTTGATACTATAGCGGAATTTTGCTCATTAAAAGAATATGCTGATAAAACCATGGGAGTCATATCGCTTCAGGGCGAGGCTCAAGCCAAATACATTGAAAGCAAATTGCTTACCCGTCTGAGTCCTGCTGAGATAGAAAAACGCAGGGTGGTTTGTGGTGATGCCTACGCTTTCCAGGGTGATGAGCGCGATGTCATCTTTCTGAGTATGGTGGCAGCCCCAAACGAGAGAATAGGAGCGTTAGTAAGAGGGCCCGACCAAAGGCGTTTCAATGTGGCTGCCAGCAGGGCTAGAGACCAAGTAGTGCTGTTCCATACTGCAACCTTGAATGATTTGCATCCTGATTGCATGCGTCACAAGCTACTAAAGTACTATTCGAACCCTGCCCGCCAGACGCAAGATATTGATCTCAGTCGCTGCGAGTCGCAGTTTGAGGGAAAGGTGTGTCTCGCAATAGCCAACAAAGGCTACAAGGTTATTCCCCAATATCGGGTGGCAGGATATCGCATTGACTTAGTGGTTGAAGGAACAAAGAACCAACTTGCGGTGGAATGTGATGGTGATGAATGGCATGGTATTGAGCAGTATGAAGGGAATGTGGCTCGCCAGCGCGTACTGGAACGGTGTGGCTGGAGGTTTTGGAGGATTCGAGGAAGCGAATATTACCGGAACCCCGAAGATTCCCTAAAGTCTCTTTGGAGAACATTGTCCGAAATGGGCATTCAACCTCTATCTGGCACTGGATTCGATGAGGAGAACTTATCAAAACACGAGCAACGCAGCACGGTCGAGGGTATTGGATGGAGCCCTCAGCCTACCGACAGGATCGGGCTAGCGGATATCACAGCCGTAGGAGAGAAGAGAGAACCAATATGGCAAGCACCAGCGCTACCAGATAGCCTCGTTCAACAACCGCAGACGCAGGAACCGAAACCAAAGAGCACCACACAGATAGTAGCCGAATCGGAAATTTATAATTACCCTCCGCACTTCTTTTTTAGTTTGGCTCACTGGGCAAAGGAAAGAGAAAAGCTTAAGCCTTGGGAGAGACGCTTAATGTTTGATATTGGTAGGTACCGCACTCGGGGCTGGCAAATATCGGAGAAACAAGAGCGTCAGGCTCTTCGCATTATTCAAGAAGCAACAGAAGCCGGTTTCTCCGAGACTAAAGGCTAGGGAGGTGGTGGCAAGGGTAAACATCTCCCACAAGATTGAAAAGGGCAACGTTTCTTGGTAATTGGTGGCATGCTTTACTTATCAGCTAACCAAGAATATCGCCTTCCACAGATAGCTAATCAGTTGCACAATTCGTCAGTTTGTACAGTTCCCAAGCTTGCATTGGTAATTATGTTATGCTAGATTTGTTGCCTAAAATGACCCAGATAGAATTAGCTAAACAGGGTATTGTTTCACCCCAGGTAAAGCGTGTGGCTGAGAAAGAGGGGGTGGAGACGGATTTTATACTGCAAGGTCTGGTTAGCGGCGTCATTGTGATACCAGCCAGCCCCAACCACGCCAATTTGGTTCCC
>MNYD01000103.1 GCA_001872925.1 Dehalococcoidia bacterium CG2_30_46_19
TTGGTAGAGCGAAGAACAACCCAGCGCAGGGTTTGCTATCTCCCAAGATTAAGAAACATGTGCCATCTGTCTTATCTCCTTCCGAGTTTCACCGTTTGTTAGCAGAGCCAGTGAAGCTATCCACTCCCGAGGCTAAAAGAGATAAGGTGATGTTAGAGTTACTTTATGCTACGGGCTTGCGAGTAACTGAGCTAGTATCGCTGGATACCAAGGACATTAATCTGGAGCAGGGTTATCTTTATTGCTCTCATGGCAATTCAAGAAGGCAGGTTCCTTTTGACTATCATATTGCCAAGCTATTAAAAGATTTTATTAACGGTGACAGATTCGAACTCCTGTATGATGAGAAGGAGAAAGCGCTATTTTTAAATCGGCTTGGCAAGAGACTCACCCGGCAGGGATTCTGGGAAATTGTTAAGAATTATGCTGCTAAAGCCGGACTTGGTGGCAAGGTTACCCCCCGGGCCCTGCGCCATAGTTTTGCAGCATATAAATTACAAACTGGTGTGGAACTTCGAGATGTGCAGCAACTCCTGGGGCATGCTTATATCTCGAGCACCAAGGTTTATGAGCAAATGAGGCCCACATTAAGGTAAAGTTATGCCTAAAAAATCACATCGTAGTAAGGCGAAACAGCGTGCTAAGCTGGCGAAGGTAGCCAGAGAAAGAAATTCACAGCAGGTTGTTTCAACCGTTGCTGAGCCGGGTACCTTAGCTAGAAAGAAAGTTTCTGAAGAGCAGGTCCTTGTCAATCGCTATCAATATGTAATGCCCGAGCTACGGCGTATTGGCATCCTTGGTGGCTCGATAATTCTAATTCTCATAGTATTATTCTTTATCCTGGGTTAACTTGCTTTAGAGATAACTGGAGTTGGTGATTGATTTAGCTTCTGCTCGGGACAGTTTGATTGCCAAACTCAGCCTGGAGATTTCTGATAAGCGTGTGCTTGAAGCTATGCGGCATGTTCCGCGTGAAGTTTTTGTGTCTGAAGACCAGTATTATGCCGCCTATGAAGACAGGCCATTAAGCATTGGCTTTGGGCAAACTATCTCCCAACCTTATATTGTAGCCTTAATGGTACAGGCTTTAGAGCTTAAAAGAGAGGATAAAGTCCTGGAACTAGGTGCTGGGAGTGGCTATGAAGCAGCCATATTAGCTGAGTTAGCCCGGCAGGTTATCACTGTAGAGCGCATATCTGAGTTAGCGGAAGGAGCTAAGCGTGTTTTGGAAAAGCTTGGTTATTCTAACGTCATGGTTTACCTTGCTGGCAAGAAGTTAGGCTGGCCTGATGCGGCACCATACAATGCTATTATAGTTTCTGCCGGTGCCCCCAATATTCCTCAAATCCTTCTGGACCAATTATCTTTAGGTGGGCGATTGGTAATTCCCGTAGGTTCTCGCTGGCAGCAGGATTTACTGAAGGTTACCAAAAGGCGGGGGGGGAATAAGGTGGAAAATTTAGGTGGCTGCTATTTTGTACCGCTCATCGGTGAAGGTGCTTGGGAAGAAGAATAATAAATAAGGAGGCAGAAGTGGAAGTATTTGAAGCAATAAAGACAAGGCGTAGTATCCGCAGTTACACCTCTGAAGCTATACCTCAGGATGAGATTAGTGTTGTTCTGGAGGCTGCTCGCTGGGCACCCTCTTGGGCAAATACACAATGTCGGAGATTTGTGGTAGTTCAAAATAGTGAAACGAAAGCTAAATTAGCTGATGCCCTTACATCTTGGAATCCAGCCTACAAGGCTGTTAAAGAAGCGCCTATAGTCATCGTGGCTTGTGCCGAGCTAGGCAAATCTGGCTTTTATCAAGGTGAGACGGTCACGGATAAAGGAGATTGGTATATGTTTGATGTAGCACTGGCAATGCAAAACCTCACTTTAGCAGCTCATTCTCTTGGGTTGGGGACGGTGCATGTTGGTGCCTTTGATGCACAAAAAGTGGCGCAGATTTTGAATGTTCCTGAAGGGGTAGCTGTAGTTGAAATGACCCCGCTGGGTCATCCGGCCAAGGAAGGTAAGACAACGAAAAGGAAGGAACTTTCCGAACTGGTATTCCATGAAAGTTACGGACAAAAATAGAATGCCCTCAAGGGGATTCGAACCCCTGATTTTCAGCTTGAAAGGCTGACGTCCTAGGCCTCTAGACGATGAGGGCAGGCAAGACTATTCTAGGGATAAATAGCCAAGCTTTCAAGGCCAGCAGGCTGTGGTAAATTAAACATCAAATTCATATTTTGAACTGCCTGTCCTGCTCCACCCTTTATTAAATTATCCAGGCAGCTAATGACAATAAGCCTGTTTGTTCTTAAATCGATGGTGGGGTAAATGATGCAGAAGTTGTTTCCTCTGGTATATTTAGTTTGGGGAGGATTATCTGCTATATGAACAAAGGGAGCATTTTTATAAAAATCACGATAAAGTTGTTGTAGTTCTTCTTTGGCTAGATTGCTATCTTTTAGTGGAGCATAGCATGTGGTTAGTATGCCTCGGGTCATGGGGACTAAATGAGGAACAAAAGTTATCGATAAAGCAAGCTCCGGGTTTAGAGTCCTTAGTTCTTGTTCAATCTCAGGCAGGTGGCGGTGTCCTTCGACAGAGTAAGCGAAGGCATTTTCGTTGGTTTCAGCGTAATGGGTGGTTAGGGTCAAGGCTCTGCCAGCGCCGGATACACCTGATTTACTGTCAATTATTATCTCAGGTGAGATAATTGCTTCTTTAACTGCTGGTGCTAATGCCAGGATAGCGCTAACGCTGTAGCAGCCAGGGTTAGCTATTAAGCGTGCTGAAGCTATCTCTTTTTCATGAATTTCGGGCAATCCATAAATTGCTTCCGGTAACAAATCGGGAAGTGGATGGGTGAAGCCGTACCATTTCGGATATTCATTGGCATCCTTTAACCTGAAGTCAGCGCTGAGATCGATAGCCTTGATGTTTTGTGCTAGTAATGAAGGCACTACATCCACACTTGATTTATGGGGCATTGCTGAGAAAACAACATCGACATCGCTATCAATATCAGCTTTTATTACCTGGTCTATATTGCCAAGGTGGGGGAAAGCCTCACCCAGCTTCTGCCCGGCAGCACTCCTTCCTGTAATAGATTTAAGCGCTACTTCAGGGTGTTGATAAAGAAGACGAGCTAGTTCGATGCCAATATATCCGGTAACATTTATTATACCCGCTTTAATTTTTGACATTAAAGGCTATTATACTATGTAATATTTGATTAAGTGAAACAATAATGTTATTTTTATCATTTAATTTTAGGGGGTAGGAGCATGCCTAAGGTTTATTTCATAGATGTTACTAATCGGGATGGTGTTCAAACTGCTCATCTTGGTCTATCTAAACTTGAGAAGACCATGATAAACATTTATCTCAATGATATGGGCATTTTTCAATCTGAGTTTGGTTTTCCTACAACCAGGCACGAATCCGCTTACCTCCAAGCCAATTTAGAATTGGCTGATATGGGAGTTTTGCAACCTATTCGTTTGTCCGGCTGGGTGAGGGCGGTAGTCAAGGATGTGGAAACAGCATTCAGGTTTGTTCCCAATATCCGACATCTCAATCTATCAATCTCTACCTCGGAGCAGATGGTTTCCGGGAAATTTCAAGGTAAGAGGAAGCAGGAGGACGTCCTGATGATGATGGTCGATGCTGTAGACGCAGCTAAAGCACTGGGGGCAGAAAGTATCGGTGTAAATGCTGAAGATGCCTCCAGAACCAATATGGATTTTCTCACCAAATTTGCCTCGGCAGCAAGAGAGCATGAGGCTCAAAGGTTCAGATATTGTGACACTCTTGGCTATGATGACCCCTTTTCCATCTATGAAGCGGTTAAAGTGCTGGCGGAAAATGTCGGGATTCCTATAGAGCTTCATTGTCACGGCGATTTAGGTATGGCTGTGGCTAATTCTGTCGCTGGAGCTAAAGGAGCTATAGATGGCGGACAGGATGCATATATCAATACTACAGTCAACGGGGTAGGGGAAAGAGCAGGCAATGCTGACCTTATAGCAACAATTCTGGCAGTTACTAAATCGAAAGGATTTGTCGGTAAGTATCAGATGGGGAGGCGGATTAACCTGAAAAAGGCGTGGAATATAAGCAGATTTGCCAGTTATGCCTTTGGAATTCCTATCCCGATAAACCAGCCAGGGGTTGGGGCCAATGCTTTTGCTCATAGCTCGGGCATTCATGCTGATGGCGTGTTGAAAGACCCTCAGAATTACGAGCTATACCATTTTGCTGAATTGGGCCGAGGTGAGCCAGAGCTTGTGGAAACTGGCAGGGAGATATGTTCCGGTGAATACGGTGGAATATCCGGTTTCAGGCACATAATGGGGAAGATGGCGATAACGTTTGACGATAGTGAGGAAGCTGAGAAGATTCTGGAGCTGGTGAGGTATGCTAATGTTGAAGCTCAACGACCCCTTGTTGAGGATGAGCTGTTGTTTATCGCCAGATATCCAGAGATTGCAAAGAAGCTGCTAACGTTAACTCCACTGGAATAGTGCCCTTTGTTTGCTTGTTAGGCTGAATTTCTTCTGGATTTACTGGATATCTTCGATAAGATAGGCGAAGGTACCAGCGGGAGCAGTAATGCTGATAGTTTGCCCTTTTTGTTTATTTAACAAAGCTTTGCCGATGGGTGAGGCGATGGAGATTATGCCCTTGGTGGGATTTGCCTCTTCCGGGTCAGCTAGAGTATAATGAAGCTCCCTGCCTGAGGATAAATCACGGAGATTCACTGTATTCCCAATTTTTATCTGCAAAGTACTTTCGACTTCAGTTATGACTTTTGCCGAATTTAAGATTAGCTCTAGTTCCTTTATTCTGCCTTCCAGGTGCGATTTACGTTCTCGTGCTGCTTGCAATGGAGCATTTTCGCTGAAGTCCTTGTCGGCTGCTGCCTGACGTATCTCCTTAGTGACTTCTGAGCGCTGACTTTTCAGGGCAGTTAACTCTGTTTTCATTTTAACGTAGCCTTCTCTGCTCAAAGCAGATTGGATTTTAGAAATTTGTTGAGTCATTGTGGCTGTTTTTGATGGTGTTTTTTTTACCCGAACATGGCTGGCTAAATTTACCTTGGTGAAGCCCTTTTTGTGGATATAGCTAAGGAGGGGTCTAATTACCTCAGCGGCTGAAGGGGTAATCCGCTCAGCGGAGCCATCTATATCAAGCGGGGTAATGCTGCTTGCTTTCCTGCTCACACCGAGCCATCGCACAAGATTATAGACTTCTGTTTGTGCGTTTTGTTTCTCTTCAGAGGGTAAATTGGCTAGAAAGCTGTTAGCTACTTCAATGAGTGTAGCATCCTGCCTGGGAGTATCTTCCATTAATGGTGTAATAATAAGATAGGAAGAAGGATATGTCAATCGATTGTGCTGGCTGACCACATAGGTAACACTGGACTATGGATTTTAGCAAGCTCTCTTTCAATATACTCTACTGGAGCAAGA
>MNYD01000038.1 GCA_001872925.1 Dehalococcoidia bacterium CG2_30_46_19
TGAGGATGAATATAGAGGAAATTGTGAGTGTGGTCATAAATGGTTTTTAAAAGAGTTAACAGAGGCATTAGCAGAAATTGATGATGGAGAAAGACTATAGAGACTAAATATTCAGAGAACCAAAAAAGCGGGAAAGAACACCTGCACACGTCCATTTGATTGTGGAGATGTATGTTAAGCACGCTTTCAATCCATCGCTGACTCTAAAATTAAGAGACCACATTCTTACAATGCTTAGTCAGATTAGACCTGTGAATTCGTTCCCGCCTACTCTCCAGTTTTTCAAACCTGAACACGTTGAGCCATTCAAAGAATTAGATAAAGTTGGAGAATTTACAGTTGAATTCTTGCTTATTGCAATAGAACTTGTGGCAATACAGGAAAAGACCAATTATCCAACAGGAACTGTAACTGAGAATTTATATAAGAATTTTGGGGTTAAAGATAGGTTTTCAGTAATTCAAAGCTCGGTATGGAAAGGTAAAAAGTGATATGGGAAGTAATGTTACTTCTAATAAGAAAAGCCCACCGCATTGCCTAACACAGCATAAAAGGTTCGTGCCTTACGGCACTCACCCAAATCCTTCGCTAACGCAGGACTTCTTTTATGCTGGGACCGTTAGATGAAATTGCACCCGATTGCTATAAATAATGAAGGAGTGGAGTTTCAGGTGGAACGCCGTAACCAGCGGGAATATTCGCCAGAGGAGAACTCAGTAGGATTTGTCTTCTGTCTTTCTATAGATCTGATTGGTTCGACAGAAGCCGGGCTAAAACTCACTACACAAAGGCTGGACAGCTTCAATATATCATTAGTAAACCAAATCCGGCCTCATCTCGAAAAGTTAGGTTTGACTGATGCTTCAACAAAGTTCACTGGTGATGGCTGGCTGGTGATGACCGAAAAAGGGAAGAAAGTTCCTGCCTTATGCTGTCTTGCAACTATTATGGCTAATAGATTTCAGGACGAAATGAGCCAGAAAACTGGAATCGCCAAAGATAACATACCTTCACTCCGTCTCGCCATCTGCTCCGGCCGAGATATACGTGTTGAACTGCCAGACGGGCGCAAAGATTGGGTAGGTGACAGCGCTCGAAAGGCGGTGCGTGCATCTGGATATTGTATGCCCAACGAGATACTTATCGACGGATCTGTCCGCTCCTGGGTTTTACGGGACTTCAATATCAAGTCCGCAAATGTCGAACAACGTCCCCCAGAGTATCGGCCTAAGAGGATGGAGGAGTACTTTACACTGCACGTTTTGGGAGAACTAAAACCAGAGGTCGCTGTAGACTCAGAAGCTCCCGAATACTTTGTTTACACTCTTGGCGTTATCGGAAAAGTGAAAGAGGCCCAAATGGTTGGTAAGCAGGTTTCAGAACGTCTAGGGGATAAAGCTAGCAAGCTAGGTATTGCTGAAACAGAAGCCCTCCAAGCAATCTTGCAAAGTTGGAATCGACTTATGGCAAGCCTTCCCGACTATTCAAGCGCGCTTGAGATCTTAAAGAGCATCCAAGCCGCCGGGTTAGACCCTGACGTAGTCACTTACAGCACGCTCATCAACAAGGCTCCCGACTATGATACAGCCAAGGCCTGGGTGGACACCATGCAGAAGGAGGGCATCCAGCCTAACGTAGTCACTTACAGCATGCTCATCGACAAGGCTCCCGACTATGATACAGCCAAGGCCTGGGTGGACACCATGCAGAAGGAGGGCATCCAGCCTAACGTAGTCACTTACAACACGCTCATCAACAAGGCTCCCGACTATGATACAGCCAAGGCTTGGGTGGACACCATGCAGAAGGAGGGCATCCAGCCTGACGTAGTCACTTACAACACGCTCATCAACAAGGCTCCCGACTATGATACAGCCAAGGCCTGGGTGGACACCATGCAGAAGGAGGGCATCCAGCCTGACGTAGTCACTTACAACACGCTATTTAGTAAAGACCTTTCAAGGAAATCGGCCGATGATATTCTTGAGTGGTATTTAGCTCAAAAATACCATCCCGATGAACCCACCCAGGCTGCAATAGCTACCTATCGAAAGATCCACCACATTGATCAAGCACTTCGTCTAACGTTGGACTATCCGCACCTACAAGCGGCTCGCAAATTGTTCCGGGAGCACGACGAGGAAGCGCTCGCATACTTTAGAGGCATCTCCGATAACGATCCGCAGCACCCAAACGCTGACTACGCGTTAGGTGTTGCCCTCATGGAACTTGGGAGACAAGTCCAGGCGCAACCGCACTTAAAGAGAGCCTTTAAACTCGCTACAGCGCCACCTAGGAAGGCGTTAATAAAGGAATGGCTTCGCCAAATAGACGCAAACTGTCTCGGAAGCGATCAGTGATGAACTCCTAATCTCTCTACCATCCTGGTCGCTGGCAAGGACGGGGCCGCAACTTCATCTAACAGCGTGTTTGCGGTTCGCTTCGCTCACCCAAATGCCTTCGGCAGGCTTCACAAACATGAAAAACGTCATCTGAAATCGTGAAAAGAAGGTTAGGGAGTTTTACAGCCTTCGGTGACAGGAGTAGAGTGATTTTCTAAGGACGAGGTATATGCCTGAAAAAGTCATCTTCGGGTGGAGCGGTGGCAAGGACAGCACTTCGGCGCTTTACGAGGTTCGGAAAAGCCGTGACTATGAAGTAATATCGCTTCTGACAGCTATCAGGGAAGAGTATGACAGGGTAAGCCTGCACGGTGTAAGACGCAGCATGATAGAACGTCAGGCTGAATGTCTTGGCTTGCCGTTGTATGAAGTGTTCGTTTCCCAGGGTGAGTTTACCCAGGATTACGAGTCCAAAATGATGGATGCTTCTCTTGAATTCCGAAACAAGGGTATCACCTCGGTGGTTTTCGGGGATATTTTCTTTACCGATATAAGGAAATATCGAGAGGAGAACCTGGCAAAGATAGGAATGAAAGGGATTTTCCCTCTGTGGGGAAAGAATAGCGCTGAGCTTGTCCGGGCATTTATAAATTCAGGCTTCAAGGCCATCACCACCTGTGTCGACTCAAAGGTCCTCGATAAAACATTCGTGGGCAAGATGATTGATAAGGATTTCTTAGCCGAACTCCCAGCCAATGTTGACCCGTGCGGTGAAAACGGTGAATTTCATTCATTTGTATTCGATGGTCCAGTATTCAAAACCAGAGTGCGGTATACTACAGGAGAAATTGTGTTAAGAGACTCATTTTACTTTTGTGATTTGCTACCTGTTTAAAAAGGGTGTTTTTGCCACTTCTCACAATTTGGGCTACGATGAAGATGAAAGGAGAAATAGACGATGTTTGATAAATGCCCGGGAGCAGCTAATATACGAACACCCACACTTGAAATAAAGAAGTGCCCTCAATGTGGCGAAGAGGTAGAAATTTTCTCTAACGAGATGCAGGTGAAATGCAGCAATTGTGGACTTACAATTTACAATGACCTGGAGTCCTGCGTGCAATGGTGCAAGTATGCCAGAGAATGCGTTGGAGAAGAACTCTATAAGAAGTTGAAGAAGAAGGAAACACCATGAGTGGGGTATTTGGTAAAAAGGTAAGGAAGCCGCAGGTTGCCAATCATTTGAACGGGGGTATTGCTTAGCGCAATTTAAACGAGAAGGGCAAATATGAAAACAATTGGATTAATCGGGGGGATGAGCTGGGAGTCAACAGCAGGAATATTATCGAATTATAAATGAAGTGGTGAAGGAAAGGCTGGGCGGGGTTCATTCAGCTAAGATAGTGATGTATAGCGTTGATTTTAAGGAAATTAGAGAGCTCCAACTTGAAGCAAGGTGGGACGAGACCACAAATTTGATGATAGATGCTGCCCGGCGAGTGGAAAGAGGTGGCGCCGATTTTGTTCTGATTTGCACCAATACCATGCATGAGATGGCAGAAGAAGTTGAAGCAAGCATAAGTATTCCCCTGCTGCATATCGCTGATGTTACCGCTGAAAGGATTATTTCCTCGGGCTTGAAAAAGGTTGGGCTCTTGGGCTCCGCATTTACTATGGAGCAGGATTTTTACAAAGGGCGTTTGATAGATAAATATGGCCTTGAGGTTGTAATTCCAAGCCAAATTGAGCGCCAAGTGGTCGACAATATAATTTTTAACGAGCTATGCTTAGGAGAAATAAAGGACTCATCAAGGGAGCAAATTGAAACAATAATGGGAAATCTCGTTGATGATGGCGCTCAAGGAATCATCCTGGGCTGCACGGAGTTGCCTTCCCTGATAAAGCAAAAAGATTGTTCTGTTCCCCTTTTTGATACTACAGCAATACATGCTAAGGCGGCTGCTGAATATGCTTTCAGGAATTAGGGGGGTTAAATGGCTAGAAGTCCAAAAATTGGCTTAGCCTTGAGTGGTGGTGCTGCTCGTGGAATGGCACACATTGGAGTATTGAAGGCTTTAGAAGAGGAATCCATCCCTATTGATATGATAAGTGGCACAAGTGCCGGAGCGGTTGCGGGTGCCTGTTATGCTAAGGAGATGAAGGCTGCCATTTTAGAGGAGCTAATGCTGGGGCTAGATTGGCGGAAGCTAGCTGGTCTAATTGACCTCAACCTGCTATTGCTGTGGAAAGGATTCGTGCAGGGACAAAAAGCTAAATCATTTTTGAGCTCCATCATTGGAAATGCAAGGTTCGAAGATTTAGAAATACCGCTTAGCGTTGTCGCCACAGATGTTCAGAGCATGGAAGAAATTGTTCTTAGTGAGGGCTCAGTGGTAGAAGCAGTGAGGGCTAGCATTTCAATGCCAATGATATTCACACCGGTGAAATGGAAAGGCAGATTTTTGATTGATGGCGGGGCAGTCAACCCCATGCCTGTGAATGTTGTCCGCAATATGGGTGCTGAAATCGTCATTGCTGTAAATACGGTCGGTATAGCTCAGCATAAACGCCGAAGGCAATCTGCAAAAGAAGTCAAGGATAAACCAGCTTCTTATCCTGAAAGCACTCGCCTGGCGATTGTAAAGAGGAGGCTTAATAGTCTAATACGAGGAAATAAGGACAGGCTCAAGATATTTGATGAGCTTTCCGATGCTGCCAGAACCAGAGTTTACACGGGTAACAGGAAAATAGACCCACAAACCCCAAATATATTCGAGGTTTTCATACAGGTATTTAACGCTATGCAGTATGAAAAAATCAGGCTGGCAACGAAATCGGCAGACATAGTCATAGAGCCTGACGTTAGTTCCATCGGAATGTTTGCATTTTATAAGGCCGACGAGGCTATAGCACAGGGATATAAAGCTACAAAGAAGATAC
>MNYD01000035.1 GCA_001872925.1 Dehalococcoidia bacterium CG2_30_46_19
TCTGACCTGGTAAGCATCCTGGCTTTACCTTCCTGCAGGCTGACTACATCTTCGATTCTAACACCTCCCCATCCCGGAATATAAATTCCTGGCTCTATGGTAAAAACCATCCCATCCGTGAGCAAGTCAGGGGAGTGGGGTCCGAGCGCTGGGCATTCATGAACCTCCAGTCCGATGCCATGTCCCAAACCATGCCCGAAGGCATCTCCATAACCTGCCTGTTCAATAACATCTCTGGCTAATTTGTCTGCCTTGTTAGCTGTCATACCGGTTTTGATTCCTTCTATAGCGGTAAGCTGTGACCTCAAAACAATATTATAAACCTCGGTGAGCATTTTATCAGGTTTGCCGAAGCATAAAGTGCGGCTAAAATCACTGTAGTACCCATCAAGCTTAGCCCCCATGTCAATGAGCACCGGTTCATTAGCACAAATTACCTTGTCTGTAGGCTTAGCATGGGGCAAGGCTGAGTTTGGTCCCGAGGCTACAATGATGTCAAAGGCTATTCCATCACTCCCAGTTTCTCGCAGATGTTTTTCTATTTCCCATGCTGCCTCTTTTTCGGTGATGCCTGGCTTGATATTCGATTTAATTTGGGCGAAAACGGTATCGGTTAATTTCACAGCTTTATTGATGAGTTCCAACTCATCCTTTCCCTTTATCGAGCGTAGATTTTCCACCAAATCCGTGGTGGGAATAAGCTCCAGCTTAAATTTTCCTGTTTTTATCGCTTTGCTGACATGCTGGTAAATAGCGAAAGGGACGGAGTTTGCTTCAAAGCCCAATTTCTGCCATCCAAATTCAGATGCTAATTCAGGAAGCCAGTCATTCAAATCACCCTTAATCTGGATGACGTTGAACTGAGGAACTTCCTTTTTAGCTTGTTCAGTGTAGCGAAAATCAGTAGCCAAAATAGCTTGGTTATCGGAAATGAGCAACCATCCTGAGGAACCAGTGAAGCCAGAGAGATAGCGATAATTCTCCGTTTTTGAAACTAAAAGGGCATCGAGGTTTTGCTGAATAATCAGAGGACGAAGTCTTGATAAGCGGTTTATCCCCAATTTTCTCCCTTCGGGAGCGTTCATCAATCTTCGGCTGTCATTCTGAGCGAAGCGAAGAATCTGGAGACCCTTCACTCTCGTTCAGGGTGACAATCAAATATTTTCTCCCTTGAGCTCGGCTAACAGGGCTTGTAGCGCAACGATGTACCCTTGCCAGCCCAACCCGCTTATCTGCCCTTTAGCTATGGGGGCTATCACCGATTTAGCTCTCCATTCTTCCCGCGCATAAATGTTAGATAAATGAACTTCGATGATTGGGAGCCCAGAATCCGCCAGGGCATCCCGCAAGGAAAAACCATAATGCGTAAGAGCCCCAGGGTTAATGATTATTCCATCGGCTGAGCTTGACTGCTGTTGAATAAAATCAACCAATGCTCCTTCGCTATTAGACTGGAAGGAAGTTATTTCTGCATCCAACTTTTCTCCCTGTTTTTTAACCACGGAATCAATCTCAGCCAAAGTCTTTCTCCCATAAGTTGCCTTATCTCGCTTTCCCAGCATATTTAGGTTTGGACCATTGATAATTAAAATTTTCATGAAGTTACCTCTACTTTCTCCTTATTTATATTCAATTCAGATAATTTCACTGTGCATCTACAAGCAACACACTTTGCCTCGTCTTCTTTATATGCCACTAAAAGCTTTCCACATTGGGGGCAAGGCTGTGGTATCGGTTTGCTATTTGTGATGAATTGGCACTTAGGATAGTTACTGCACCCATAAAAGACCTTCTTATGTTTGCCAATCCTCCGCACCAGTTCACCTCCACATTGAGGGCAGGGGACACCCGTTTTGACTAAAAATGGCATCGTTGTTTTACATTCGGGGTATCCGCTACAAGCAAGAAATTTGCCAAATCGCCCTACTCTTATCACCATAGGGCGGCCGCAATTGGGACATTTCTGTTCGGTCATCTCCACTACCTTAACTTTGGTCATATTAGCTGATGCATGCTGCAGCATATCCTCGAAGGGGAAGTAAAAAGCGTGTAGCACGGCTACCCAGTCTTTCTTTCCCTGAGCTATTTCGTCGAGATTTTGTTCCATTTGTGCTGTAAATTTGTTTTCCACTATTTTAGGGAAATGTTGACACAAAATATCATTAACCACTATCCCTAGTTCGTCAGGGTGAAATCGCCCATCCAGCTTGTGGACATACTGTCTTTCCTGGATAGTAGTTAAAATGGGAGCATAGGTGCTAGGACGCCCAATGCCCTCTTGCTCCAATGCCTTTATCAGCGTAGCTTCAGTATACCGAGCCGGTGGCTGCGTGAAATGCTGCTCTGGGAAAGTAGCTATATATCTTAACCTATCGCCAGCCTCCAGCTCAGGCAGTGAAGTAGATATCTCCGTTTTATCACTCTCATCTTTTCCTTCGCTATAAACAGTCGTGAAGCCCGGGAATCTCATAGATGAACTAGCTGCTTTAAGCAGGTAACCATCCTTGCTCTTTGGCACCGTCGCCTCTATTTCTATGGTCATGGTGTCGTATAAAGCGGGTGACATTTGGCTGGCTACAAAACGCTTCCAGATGAGTTCATAAAGCCTGGCCTGGCTTGAATCAAGGAAAGGCTTGACTTCATCTGGTTGGCGGGCAACTTTGGTAGGGCGAATTGCTTCATGTGCTTCTTGGGCCCATTTTGTTTTCTTGGCAAAAACGCGTGCCTTTGAGGGAAGAAAGCTCGCTCCATATTTTTTATCGATGAAGCTTCTTGCCTCCGCCAGAGCAGAGGGGGCGACGTGAGTGGAGTCGGTGCGCATATAGGTAATAAGCCCCACCGAGCCTTCCGAAGCCAGAGGTAAACCTTCATACAGTTGTTGAGCAATCGCCATGGTATGTTTAGCTGTGAAGTGTAACTTTCTCCATGCTTCCTGCTGCAGGGTGCTGGTTATGAATGGCGGAGCTGGCTGGCGAGTTACCTGCTTGGTTTGAACACTGCTAACCTGGTATTTAGACTTTTCCAGGCGGGCAACAATCTCCTTCGATTCTTGTTCAGTGTGAATGTTTAATTTAGTGCCATCGAGCAAAGCAACAAGCTCGGCTTTAAAGCTTGCTTGTTTCTCTTGAGGAGCTAATTCAACTTCAATGCTCCAATATTCCTCGGGTGTAAAGCTCTGAATTTTTCGTTCGCGATCAACGACCATCTTGACTGTTACCGATTGGACTCTGCCAGCAGATAGCCCCCGCTGCACCTTTCTCCACAGCAGCGGACTTAACTTATAGCCAACAAGCCTATCCAGGATGCGTCTTGCTTGTTGGGCGTTAACCAGGTTCATATCAATAGCACGGGTTTTTTTGAACGCCTTTCGGATTGCCTCTTCGGTTACTTCGTGAAACACGACACGGTGAACCGGAGAATTGTTTCTATCTAGCTCAGCTGCCTTAATCAAATGCCAGGAGATCGCCTCTCCTTCACGGTCAGGGTCGGTGGCTAAATACACAGAGCTGGCCTTATTAGCCGTATTCTTGAGCTCACGGATTATTTTCCTTTTCCCCGGCAGAATGACGTATTGGGGGCTGAAGTCCTGGTCAATATCCACGCCCAAGCTTGACTTGGGTAAATCACGAACATGCCCCAGTGATGCCTTGACTGTATAGCCGCGTCCCAGTATTCTGTTGAGTGTTCTTGCCTTGGCGGGTGATTCAACGATAACCAGTTTAGTTGCCATAGTTTACTCTTTACCTACTCTACTACTAAGCACATAATTCATATTTCCAACTTGCTTGGCTATTCCTTTTAGTTCCAGCATAGCCAGTGTACTGCTTACTTCGGGCATGGTTAAACCACTACGCCGGCAAATCTCGTCTATGTGATTCGGCTCGGAAGTCAGTTGAGTTAACACCTGGGATTCTTTCTCATTGGCAGGTAGGAATTCCTTGATTTCCAGTTGCTGTGCCATCGCTGTTGGATTCAGCTCCTCCAGAATATCATTACAATTGCAAACTAACTTAGCTCCTTCCTGTATAAGATGGTTAGTTCCTCTGCTGTTTGGGGAAAGAATGCTGCCTGGAATAGCAAAAACATCTCTGTTTTGTTCTACTGCTTGGTGAGCAGTGATTAAAGCTCCGCTTCTCTCGCCGGCCTCTATTACCAGCACACCGAGACTTAAACCACTCATAATTCGATTACGCTGGGGAAAGTTATCAGCTTTTGGTCTGACACCCAAGGGATACTCGCTTATCAAGGCTCCGTGCTCCATAATATCCTGAGCTAGTTTAGCATTGTCAGCAGGGTAGACGATATCTAAGCCCGAGGCAAAAACAGCGATAGTCTCGCCACCGCTATCTAATGTTGTGCGATGGGCTATGGAATCAATTCCTCTAGCCAAACCGCTGACGATTGTGATTTTGCTACGCACCAGGTCAGCTACGATTTCCTCGGTTACCTGTCGGCCATATACAGTGGGCTTACGTGTGCCCACTACTGCCAGGTAGGGGTCATCTTTTGGCAGCAAGTTGCCCCGAACATAAAGCACCGGTGGGTAGTCGTAAATCTCCTTTAATCTGGGAGGATAAGAAGGGTCTTCACAGGTAAGCACCTTTACCTTATATCGCTCCAGTTTCTCCATCTCGTCATCCAGGGAAATTCTGGGACGTAAGGCAGCTATGGCATTTACGCTCCGTGAATCCAGGCCTGCCTGCTTTAATTCGCTCACGGGAGCATTCCAGGCATCTTCCAGATTAACGAAGCGCTCTCTTAATTGCGCAATCCTGACCTTGCCAATGCCAGGTATCCTGGAAAAACCTATCCAGTATTTCAGTTCATCTTTACTTGCCATAGGACTCAGGGGGGATTTTAGCATAGGGACTACCTAGGGACAATGAATTGTGCTGGCTGACCACATAGGTAACAGAGTGTTACCCACGTATCTCAGCCTCCGCAATCTCCGAGTACATTATAATTCATAATCCGCCATTCCATATAACGTTCTGCGGATAAAAGAAGTTGCCGAAGGCGATTTTGGGAAATCTTTGATCCCTTTTATTCGCTGTTATATGACCCGAAGGGCAAGGTTGCAAAGCAACCGCAGAGTTCCGAACCCCGCTTAACAAATTCAAAATTTAAATCTCGTAGAGGCAACTTTTCTATGTAAGAGTCATTCCACAATCACAGCGGTTCCGTATGCACGCACGTAATCAGGCGTGAAAGAGCTGCGTACACTTTCGCTCCTGTAACCTATGATTGCATTTGCTCCTAATTGCTCTGCATTTTTCTCCAAATTA
>MNYD01000003.1 GCA_001872925.1 Dehalococcoidia bacterium CG2_30_46_19
ATAGATTTTCTTTTCCATTTTTTCTCCTCCTTTCTCCCTTTTACCCTTCCTTGCAATATACGGGCTTGGTTAGCCCACGCAACTGTTCGGGCTTTCGGGATGACCGGGGAGACGATCATGCTCTCCTACGGTGTTCATCACCAAGGGGGAATCGATCTGTCTCCTCTTTATTCATATTACTCCTTTTACAAGATACAAGGGGGAAGAGATTTATAGAGAGGGGTTTCGCCCCTCTCTTACCTACACACCCCCTTCCCTTGCTAAGGGAAGGGGGTCAGGGGGATGGGTTGCTAAACACGTATATTGATGTTGGGTGTATCATAATATTGAGCATTGGGAGACCTCTATTGCTAAACTGGGGACAAAAGTACCCCTGGAGATTGAATGAGTGCTCCCGCTTGATGACCTCTGATGAGTAATACGGTGGCTCCAACATTTGGAGACCTCTGATTCAGTGCGTGTATGGTGGCACAGCGGGAAACTCCCAAAGCGGAAAAACAAAATACTTGTAAAGGAGGTTTAAAATTGGCTGAATATCATGTAGGAGTAGATGTCAGTAAGCGTAAACACAAGGCTTGTATTCGGAACCTTTCCCAGGATTCTTATTCCGGTGTGTTCTCCTTCAACATCGATCGCCAAGGTTTCGAGAAATTCCTGGGTACTCTGGAGAAGCTTTCCCGAAACAAAGAGGACTTTCTCATCGGCATTGAGGCTACCGGGAATTATGGGCTTACCCTGGCTTACTTTCTCCTCTCCCATGGCTACACCGTAGTAGAGATTAATCCCTATCGAGCAAACCAATTCCGCAAAGCCCAGGGGAAAAAGCCAAGACTGATCGTATCGATGCCCGTTCTCTGGCAGGTCTTCTCTCCCTGGAGAACCATAAATCTCTTTCCATCCCCGATCCTGTAATCGATAACCTCAGGGAACTTACTCGCTTCCGTGCTGATATGGTGAAGGATCGCACTGCTTTAGTGAATCAGCTTCACGAGACCCTTTCCCCCTTTTCCCTGAATTTGTTGCTGTTTTTAACCAGCTCGATTCCCCTACCTCCCTCGCTCTCCTTATAGCCTATCCTGGTCCGGACTATATTTGCCACGCTGGGGAAGAAAAGGTGGGTGAAACCCTGGCTAATGCCAGCCGGAACAGAGTAGGGAAGGTTGTGGCTAAAGCCCTCGTAGAAGCAGCTCAAATTAGTGTGGGAATAATTCAGAGGCAACCAGCCCTGGCAACTAAGGTATCCATTCTGGGAGAAAGGATTCGGGCTTTGAATACTGCTATTGAAAAGGTGGAGAAACAGGTAGAGGACCTCTTTGGCAAGCTGCCCTATAACCCCAAGGACTTTCCAGCAGGCGATATCCCTTCTCTGGCTACTCTTATCTCTGAAATTGAGGATATCCACCGCTTCCCCACCCTGAAACAATTCCTGTCTCACTTTGGCTGGTGTCCTGGAAGTTTCCAGACCGGCAGCTACAGGCTGGAACACCCCAGGATGAGTCATGCTGGCAACAAGTATGTGAGGCGACTCACCTGGATGCTCTCTATAGTAGCTATTAGAACTATCTCTCCTTATCGTGCCTATTTCCAACGGCGAGTGAAAGCTGGCAAAGCCAAAATGCATATCATTGTAGCTGTAGGTCGCAAGCTCCTCTCAGTATTTTATGCTATCCTGAAGAGGGGCATTCCCTATAATCCCGATTGGGAGGTTAAACAGCCATGTTGCCCCGGCAAGGTGTTGACATCAATATAGTAATCAATCTCCAATAATTGGCTAATTTAGTGACCGAATGATGCCTTAAAAAGGGTGTTACAATACTTTTGTTCTATGGTGAAATATATGCGCTGGACAGTGCGAATCCTCGGGTTAGCTTATAGTGTTTTTGCCATTTATTTCTGGTTTTTCCAGTATGGGCCGAGGTTATTACCTGCTGCTTTCTTGCTCAGTGTGCCATTTGTGGTGGCGGTAGCTATAGCCTGGAAATGGCAAGGTAAATCACCTGAATTGCTTGGCGGTGGTCTTGTTTATCCTTGTGGGGCTCGTCCCGCTGGTGCATTTTGCAGTTAGCTCTGGCGTGATTATTTTTTATTCTGAGCCAATTACTGCAGTGTTGTGTTTTCCGCCTCTGGTGATTGGAATTCTGTTTATCCTGGCATACAGTATGAGCAAATCGCCAGGGTAACTAATCGCTCTTGGGGATAACTTGTTTTAGCCTTCTCTCAAAGGTGCTTCTTGATAAAAGGATTTTTCGGTGGCATTTGAGGCATTTTAAGCCTATATCGGTGCCGACCCTCACTACCTCCCACTCATAGCTGCCGCAGGGATGTGGTTTGTGGAGACGAACTATATCGCTGAGCTTTATATCGGTAGACAAATTATCTTTAACGGGAAGCTAAATAGGTGTTAATTTCGTTGCGAATTTTCTCAGCCATGTCTCTGGCTGCTTGAGCGAAATCCTTTTCTTTCGAGGCGTATATAATTTGCCGGGATACAGCGATAATGGCGTTTCCTCCTTTAGCATCCACCCCGTATTTGACTGCTGAAGCTAAGTCTCCGCCCTGAGCGCCGATTCCAGGGATAAGCAAGGGCATATTAAGGCAAATTGAACGTATCCGTTTCAATTCCCCAATGTAAGTGGCTCCCACTACCATGCCAACGTTGCCATAGATGTCCCATTGTTTTGCCTTCTGTGCTACGAGGTCATACAGTGATGTCCCAGCGCATAGAAGCCGCTGGAAATCTGAAGCTCCAGGATTTGAGGTTAGCCCGAGGATGAATACTCCTTTATTCTTGTAGTTGATAAATGGCTCTATGGAGTCGAAGCCAAGGTAAGGATTTACAGTAGCAGCATCGAACCCAAGGGTGGAGAAGAGAGCCTTGGCATAAAATTTAGCGGTATTACCTATATCACCCCGCTTGGCATCGCCAATTACGGGGATATGGGCGGGAATATGGTCAATGGTCTTGGTCAGTAGAGTTATCCCTCTGGCTCCTTGGGCTTCGTAAAAGGCCAGGTTAAGCTTATAAGCACATACCAAATCACAAGTAGCGTCAATAATATCTTGGTTGAATTCCAGAGGCTTTACCTTGGGCATGAGCTCCGGGTCGGGGTCAAGTCCGACACAGAGCAAACTCCTGTTACTCCTGCCAGCGTTTAGCAGCTTATCGATAAAATTTGCTTCTTTTTTCTTGGACAAGGTAACTGAACAACCTAAGCCTAACCGCTACGTACTACCACCCTTAACTAAATTCCGCCAGGCCTTTGCTTATCGTTTTAAAGGGTTAACTCAAGCGTAAAGTATCAGGGTCCCGGTAGCTTTAGCGACCTGCTCATTACGCTGATTGACGATGTTTGTTTCGGAGACATAAAAATACATCTTTCCTATTTTGCCCTGTCTTTCGTAAATATTGGCGAGCTTGGTACGTGCGGTAATAACATCGCCCACCTTCATCGGTTTGTAGATTTCCCATTCCCCTCCACCGTCCAAGATACCTTTAAGATTTTGGGGGAGTTTCATATCGGGGATTGATGGTGTCATGAAGCCTGGAGGAGCTTTAGGGTCAGTAGGCTCAGTTAGAATCATAGCGGCGCATAAGAGATATGGTGGTGCGATAATTCCCCCATATTTAGTTTTCCTGGCATATTCCGCGTCTCGCCACAAAGGATTGGGGTCATCTACGGCATGGACAAAGCGGCGAATCATCCCCTTTTCTATCTCCACGGTGACTGGAGGTCCTTCCTTACCTATCTGCTTTCGCAGATCTTCCAGAGTAACTTCTCTCTCAGCCATTCCTTCCCTCCAAAGTTTGCTATTCTTTACATATAAGCCCCACCGGAAATGTTTAGCAAATTACCGGTGATGAAGTTTGAATCATCTGAAGCAAAGAAAAGTATTGGTTTTGCAGCTTCTTCAGGCGTCAATGTCTTGCCGCCCATTGCTCCTATCATGAGCTCCCTGATCTTCTTGGGAATGCCTACTTGCTCTCCCTCAACTACATCGCCTGTTTCCTTCTCTCGGGTTAGCCTGGTATCCACTACTCCATAGGCAACAACATTGCACCTTATGCCAAAAGCTGCCCATTCTCTGGCGACTGTTTTAGTCATGCCAATAAGCCCTGCCTTGGCGCTGGAGTAGTTAATCTGTCCCACGTTGCCCATTAAACCGGCTACTGAAGACACGTTGACTATCCTGCCGTTATGGTTTGGATGTCTCATGTATTTAGAAGCCGCGCGGATGCAATTAAACGCCCCTTTGAGAGAAATATTGACACAGACGTCCCACTGAGCATCGGTCATCTTGTGAATCATAGCATCTCTGGTAATTCCAGCATTGTTTATCAGGATATCCATTTTGCCAAATTTCTCCACAGCGGCGTCCATTAATTTTTGAGCACCTTCTCCTTTGGTTATGTCAGCCACGCAGCATGCTGCCTTTCCTGGAAAGGCTTTGTTTATTTCGTTTGCTGCTTCCTCGCAAGGAGCTGGGTCAATATCATTTACCATCACACTTGCTCCCTCCCGGGCGAAGAGCATCGCTGTCGCCTTTCCGATTCCTCTTCCTGACCCTGTAATTACTGCTACCTGACCATCTAGTTTTCTCATGAATTCCTCCTTTAGTGTTTTTGCAAAAAAAATTAGCCTTTTGCTGGCAAACTAACCACCGCTGTGCCAATTATTGTCTTTTCGCCCTTGGGATTCTCTGTCCAGATATCAAGTTCAACGAGATGCTCATTATCATGGACGTATTTTTTGGTTACTTTCCCCTTACAGGCTAGGTCCTGCTCAGGGAAATCCATGCCCCGGTAGCGAACATTATATTTCTTTAAGTTTCCTTCCAATCCAATCCAATCGGTGAGCATTTGTCCTAAGTATGCAGACTTGAGCCTGCCATGGAGTATTACATCGGGTAATCCTGACGCTAAAGCAAAATCCTTGTTATAATGAATCTCATAGAAGTCCCCTGATGCTCCGGCCCACTGCACTAACTGCCGTCTCGTAGTTTGTTTAACTAAGGAAGGGATCTCTGAACCTACTTCAACATCCTCGTAAAAGACTTGCTCCGCCACGATTCACCTCCTGTGCACAAAGTAGCCGTGCAGATTATATCAGGCTGTTTTCCAAGCTGTCAATGTTTTAATTTTTGTTGCCATAAATTAGTATTATTGATAAATGAATTATAGCCAGGCTGAAGAATACCTTTCCCACCTTGTTAATTATGAAAGAATTCCGGGCATATCCTACGCTTCGCCTGATTACAACCTGGAGCATGTAGAATATCTGTTGCAGTTATTGGATAGCCCTCATTTATGTGCCAGGACAATACACATAGCTGGTACTAAGGGGAAGGGGAGTGTGGCGGCGATGATTGCCCAGGTTTTGACCGTCTCAGGCTATAACACCGGGCTATATACTTCACCTCACCTTCATACTTTGAGAGAGCGGATTAGAGTCAACGGTAGTTTAATCTCCGAAGCTGAATTTGCCTCTCTTGTGACCACGCTTAACCCTTACATTGAGCTGATAAATCATAATCCTGATTACCGGAGCCTGACCTACTTTGAGGCGTTGACTGTGTTGGCATTTACTCATTTCCAAAGTAAGCAGGTGGATTTTCAAGTATTGGAAGTTGGATTAGGTGGCCGGTTGGATGCTACCAATGTGGTTAAGCCGGATGTTTGCGTTATCACTCCCATCAGCCGGGACCACACCGAAATTTTAGGTAACAGTCTGAATAAGATAGCTTTGGAAAAGGCAGGTATCATTAAACCTGGCTGTTTTGTTATCAGTTCTCCACAAACTGGAGCGGTAGCCAGGGTATTGAACGATGTGTGCCAGAAGCAAGGGGTGGAATTGATTGAAGTAGGCCAGGACGTTATCTGGCATAGCGTGACCAATGACCTTCATAAGCAATCATTTATGGTTGAGGGGAGGAAGGGGGTTTATCACATTACCATTCCGCTTCTCGGAGATTTCCAGGTTGAGAATGCCTCCGCCGCTGTAGCGGCGTTAGAGGCTTTGAGTTCTCATGGTTTTGATATTTCACCCGAAAGTATTGTCGAAGGGCTGGCGGAGGTTGACTGGCCAGGGCGGTTTCAGATCTTGAATCGCAATCCATTGGTATTAGTTGATGGTGCTCATAATGTGGCATCGATGAGGAGATTGGCTTGGAATATAAAAAAGTATTTCCACTATGAGCGGCTGTTTGTTATTTTTGGTGTCTCGGTAGATAAAGATATAAGCGGCATAGCGAGGGAATTAGCCTTCCTTTCGCCCCAGGTTATCGTTGCCCGCTCTTCCCATCCGCGTGCTGCCTCTCCCAGTACTATAGCCGCTAAGTTTGATAAATGCGGCATTAAACCACAGATTGGTGAAAATGTTTTTCAATCTCTCGATTTAGCTTTATCCATAGCAAAAGATAACGACCTCATCGTGGTTACCGGCTCTCTATTTGTAGTAGCCGAAGCCTTGGATTACGCCACTAAATATCTGGTGAAGGCTAGTTAATGCTGTGTGGATTGAGTCAAACTAGGAGAAGTGAGGGCTTCCTGGGGCAGCATTTTGGATAGCATTTGCTGTAATGCCATAACATGGCTGCATGTTCCCCACTGGGAGAAGAAATCGCAGGAACAATGCCATTTCCCATCACTGTAATCTACTTTATGGATATTATGCCCGCCATGAAAATCAACCGAAAGAGCGGAAAAGGTCACCCTCTCCGGTTGCTGAGCATAAATCTTGGCTTTTTCAATCTTACCGATAAGACTGGACCTCATCTATAACCCTCCTTAATCCATTTGTTATTTTTGGGAGCAATTAAACTAGAGTATATAATATAGATGGTTAAAAATCCACTTTGTCCATGAAAGGGAAGCAAGCTAATGCGTGAGCAATTTACCGATATTTTATCTAAGTGCAATGCTGACTATGTAGAGATTCGGTTTGAACAAAATCAAACCACTCAGATTAG
>MNYD01000022.1:0-947 GCA_001872925.1 Dehalococcoidia bacterium CG2_30_46_19
GAGAACACTGCCTGGCTTCCTGCTTCAGTTCGCCCACCTTTGAGTATTATCGTGGGCTTAATCCTTGCCGCTGCTCTTAATGCTCTAAAGAATCGCCTTCCATCCTTCACCCCTTCAATGTAAACGCCAATTATCTTAGTCTCCTTATCCTGGGTAAAGTATTCGAGAAAATCACTCTCGTTAAGGTCGCAGGCATTTCCAAAGCTAATCCCTTTGCTGTAATATATGCCACGGACACTACCTATTTCTATCAATTCTCTTGAATTCCCACCACTCTGGGCAAGGAAGCCTACCTGACCACTCCGCGCCAGGCTGGGCGTAGTATTAAGGAAAGTTAACCCCTGGCTAGGGCAGTAAATCCCAAGACAGTTTGGTCCTATAAGTCGCACTCCACCACGACGAGCAATATCCAGCAATTTTTGTTCCAGTTCCTTTCCCTCCTCTTCTCCGGTCTCGCTGAATCCTGAAGTAAAGAATTGCACTACCTTTACCTTTTTTTTAACACAATCTTCTACAAGCTGCGGAGTAGCCGAGGCAGGGATACAACAGATTACATAGTCAATAGGTTCGGGAATATCTAAGATGCTTTTATAAATCTTCAAGCCGGCGATCTCGCTATCCTCAAGACCAACGGGATAAAGATTACCTTTGTATTGGAGTTGTATCAAGGGAAGAAAAAACTGTCGTCCCAAGTTTGCCGGATTCTGAGAAACTCCTACTACTGCGATTCCTCGAGGGTGGAATAGATATTCCAATTCCTTACCATCAGAGCTAAAATTCGATATTTCTTTGTAGATCATCTCTATCTCCTACTAAATTTATCTCCCTTGATATCCATTCTCAGCATTATTTTACTGCGGTGAATAGACTCAGGATACTTGGAGAACCCCAAAGCGGCTGTTACTTGCTCTGGTCTGCCACTGCCACAAGCATCACACCGTAATCTC
>MNYD01000022.1:1189-22056 GCA_001872925.1 Dehalococcoidia bacterium CG2_30_46_19
ATTCCCAACATCCGGCACTGTTTTCTCACTTTCCACCTCAACGCGATACTCAGCAAAAGCAACCAAAGACTGTAGTGACGGCAGGTTTAAGCTCACCTCCCAAATATCGAATAAGTCAAATCCTCGAGGCAACTGACTTCGCATCATCATCATAAAAGACTGAGGAGGCATCCATCGCTTCAGCCAAACATCCATCAATTCTGCTTCACTAGTTACTCCTACAGCTAGAGGCGCTGCTACTGAAAGCTGCGCATGGGGAGTAAAGCCCTGGGAATAGGCTAGAGGTATCGCGGCACGTCTCAAAGCTCTCTCCCAAAAGCGCATTATATCAAGATGGGAAATAAACTTAACCTCTTCTCTACGACCAAACTTAACACGCAGGCGCTGCATTCCTTTCAGCCACTCCCTCCCTTCGTCACCGTCACTTTCTCTACCTTCAACCCCCGCATCTGGGTAATAACAAATTTTAAATCACGATACTTAAACTGTTCTCCTTGCTTAGGTATGCGACCTAAATGGCTCAAGATAAATCCAGCTACAGTTTGATAACCACCAGCAGGCAAATCTAAGCCAATTTCCTCGTTAGCCTCCTGTAACCCGAGCCCGCCATCAATTTCGAAAGTGTTGACATCAATGGTGGCAAACTCTTTTTTGCCACCGGCTAATTCATCACCAATACTACCCACAATTTCCTCAACCAGTTGCTCTAAGGTAACCATTCCGGTTACACCACCAAATTCATCAATAGCTACCGCCATGTGTTGATTATTCTCTTTCATCTCAGCCAGAAGCTCTCCCAAACATTTGCTCTCGGGCACAAAATAAGCTGGTCGTATCAGCTCGTCAATAGTGCTTTCCTCGTTTATGGATTTAGAAGCCTGCGACATAAGTATATCTTTGATAGATAGAATACCTACCACATTATCGGTATTCTCCTTATACACAGGAAAGCGAGAATGGGGTGTTTTGTAGTGAATCTTGAGGAAATCAGCAAGTTTCGTTCCTTGTTCTACCCAGGTAATTTCGGTTCGCGGCGTAACTATCTCTCGCACCGCTCGATCACCAAACTCAAAAACCTTATGCAGCATTTCCGCCTCTTCCCCTTCCATTACTCCCTCAGCCTTGCCGATATTGATAGCTGTGTGAAATTCTTCCTCGCTGATAGTTAGTCTAGGTTGCTCATCCTCCGCAACCAATTTGGTAAATCTAATCCCAATGTGGTTTAAGACATAAACCAGCGGATAGAGAAGAGTGGAGATGATTTCGATAGGTTTGGCGTACCTTAAAGCCAATTTCTCGCCGTAGCGGACTGCCAGGCTCTTAGGGATAAGCTCAGCAAAAATTAAGGTTATTATGGTGACCACAATGGTAGCAATAGCCACACCCAGGTTCTTACCCCAGAGCGACATTGCTAGGATTGTTCCCAGGGTAGCTACTGCTGTCTCAAAGAAGTTGATCCCCAAAAGAACAGTAGCAAGAAATCTTTCTGGTTGCTCTACAATTTTCGCCACCCTATCGGCGGATGGGTGCCCACTCTGGATCAAATGCTGAAGGCGCAATTTCTGTGTGCCAATGAAAGCGGTCTCGGCGCTGCAGAAAAAAGCGGCACACCCAATACAGAGGAAAAACAATATTGCAAATAAGCTGTTAATATTCACAGCTAACAAATAGAATGCCTGACCAGATTCCCGCTGGTTTTAAACAAGTAAGATAAAGGTTGGTTGAGCTTTGGTTAAATCGGTTCCCACACAAGCTATAATAGCATTGAGCGGTAACTCTGTCAAAACAGCAAAAATTGAATATAATAGCTAATGGAATCAAAGTAAAGGAAGCAAGTATATGGCAAAGGTAGCAGTAGCTATGAGTGGTGGGGTAGATTCCTCTATTGCCGCGGCCCTTCTTAAGCACGGGGGCTATGAGGTTGTGGGAGTAGCTATGAAAATATGGGGTGGAGAAACTCTTCTCAGGGAAGGAATTCATCATGGCTGCTATGGTCCGGGTGAGGAAGAAGACATAGAGGATGCCCGAAAGGTGGCGCAAGTCCTGGAGATTCCCTTCTATGCTTTTGACCTGAGGGAGGAATACAAAGGTGAAGTCCTTGATTACTTCCGTCGGGAGTATCTAGCGGCAAGGACTCCCAACCCTTGCATCAGGTGTAACCGGATGATCAAATTTGACGCCTTAGTCAGAAAGATTCGGAGCAGCGGATTGGAATTCGATTATTTTGCCACCGGTCATTATGCCAGGGTGAAATATGATGAAGAAAAGCGTCGTTTTTTACTACAAAAGGCAAGGGATTTGAGGAAAGACCAGTCATACTTTCTTTACTCTTTATCTCAGGAGCAGCTTGAGCACACGCTATTCCCACTGGGCAGCTACACTAAGGAAGAGGTGAGGGAGATAGCCCGTGGTCTTGGCTTGGCTGTCCATGACAAACCTGAGAGTCAGGATTTTACCGCTGGGGGCTATTCTTGCCTCATGGAAGCTGTGGCGCAGTCAGGGCCAATATTGGACAAGCATGAAAATATTCTGGCCACGCACCGAGGAATCCAGTTTTACACCATCGGGCAGCGCAAAGGACTGGGAATATCATCGGGGCAGCCACTGTATGTCACCGCTATTGACCGTGAAAGGAATACTGTTGTAGTGGGCCCTAGAGAGGAACTATACCGGGATAAGCTTGTGGCATCGGAGCTAAACTGGATAGCAATAGAAAAATTGGAGCATCCCACCAAGATGAAAGCGAGGATAAGATATCATCATGAGGAAGCTGAAGCGCTGGTAACCCCTTTATACGAAGGCAAAGTTTATGTGAAATTTGAAGAGCCACAAATGGCAATCGCCCCGGGGCAGGCGGTAGTTTTTTATCAAGGTGACATGGTGATGGGGGGAGGAACAATAGAGCGAACGGAAAGATAACAGATAGCCTCAAATTAAAATGGACTTCTCCATGGGTCGGCGCCTGCCAGGCAAGTCAGTGCAAACTATCTCTTGTGTTTCCACGTTGTTCCTTGAGGGGTGTCCTCAAGAGTTACTCCCAAATCAGCTAACTTATCCCTAATTCTATCGGCTAGCTGCCACTGCTGAGCTTGGCGTAAATCATCCCTAACAGATAGTAGAAGCCTGATAAACACTTCGGCATCAAGTGATGGCTTTCTTTTTTCTTCTAAAGTGAGGCCTAATACCCCGGCTAACTTCAGCAGAGTGTCCTGCGCTTTGATTATGTTTACTCCTTCTGTAGCGCCTTGATTAATTTCTTTCGTCAGTTCATAAAGAACGGCGATGGCTTGGGCAGTATTGAAATCATCATCCATAGCTTCAACGAATTTTCGCTCAAAGGGCTTGGGATCGAGTGTAATAATTCCCTCGCCTCCACCACATTTTTGGTTTAATGCTAAACGTAGTCTTTCCGCTCCCCTTTCGCTTGCGGTAAGAGCCTCCTCACTATGAACAAGTGGAGTCCTGTAGTGAGAAATAAGGACAAAAAGGCGGACGGCATCAGGACTAGAATGGTTCAGCACCTCTTTGACGGTTACTAAATTACCAATAGACTTACTCATTTTTTGTTTGTCCCTTTGCATCAACCCATTGTGTATCCAGTATCGAACAAAGGGAAGCCCTCCGGTAAAAGTCTCTGACTGAGCTATTTCATTCTCATGATGAGGGAAGATAAGGTCCTGTCCACCACCATGGATGTCAATGCTGGCACCAAGGTATTTTAATGCCATAGCACTGCACTCTATATGCCACCCAGGTCTACCTCTTCCCCAAGGACTCTCCCAAAAAGGCTCACCAGGCTTTGCTGCTTTCCATAAAGCAAAATCAAGGGGATATTCCTTCTTTTCCGCATAAATACTCTCTTTAGAAATCATTTCAGCCAAATTCCTATGGCTCAGCTTGCCATAGGCAGGGAAACTCCTGACACGAAAATAAACACTCCCTTCAGATTCGTAAGCATTGCCTTTGACCAACAGACCTCGGATAACTTCAGTGATCTGAAGTATTTCCTCGGTTGCCCTGGGATAGACATCGGCCCGCTCTATATTTAATGCGTCCATATCGGCAAAATACTGCTCAATGAATTTATTGACCAGCTCCGATGGCGGCATTCCCAACTGGTTAGCACGCTCTATGACCTTATCATCAATGTCCGTAAAATTTTGCACATGCTTAACTTTATAGCCCTTGAACTTCAGGTAACGCTTGATTACGTCGAAAACTATATAGCTCATAGCATGCCCAATATGACATTCATCATAGGTAGTGATCCCGCAGACATACATGGTCACCACCTCTTTTTGGGGGTGAAAATCTTCCTTTTGCCCGGATAAGGTGTTGAATATTTTCATTCTTCCCTCCCTGTCAATAACAGATAACCTGCTTCAGTAAATTAAAACAAATATAATGCCTCAACATACTAATTTCCAGCACTGGACTTGACAAATTTTTACCGCTATGTAATTGTATACTATGTTGATTAAAATAATCAACAAAGGAGCCAGTTAATGAAACTTTCTTGCCGCGGCCGATATGGAACCAGATTACTTTTGGACCTAGCTCTCTATCAAGGTGAGGAGCCAGTTCCACTAAAAGATATCGCCCGGAGGCAGCAGATTTCGCTGCTATACTTGGAGCATCTAATCACTCCCCTAATAGCTGCAGGCCTAATTAAGAGCACTCGGGGACCTCGGGGTGGCGTTTCATTACTCAAGCCTCCTGCAGAGATTAAACTCAGCGAGCTGATTCGGCTTCTCGAAGGTTCTATCGCTCTGGTGGACTGTGTCACTAACCCCCAAATATGCCCTCGTTCTAACCTTTGTGTTACTCGAGACATCTGGGGGGAGATGGCGAGGGTGATGGGGCAGGTGTTGGAATCTACTACCTTGCAAGACTTGGTTGAGCGGCAAAAGCGGAAGGAGCAACCTGAGACAACGATGTATTACATTTGAGTACTTTGCGTCTTCAGGAAATGTGTCTAACAATAAAGGTAAGGAGGTAAAGTAAAAATGGCAGGTATAACTCAAAAGGTAGAGAAGGTTAAATATAAAACGGTAGAGATACCGAAGCTTACCAGAGGGATAGCCAAGGACTCTACCGAGCTAATCGGAAATACGCCTTTAGTGAGATTGAACCGAATAACTGAGGGCGTGAAGGCAGAGGTAGTGGCCAAGCTTGAGTCCTTTAATCCCGTGGGAAGTGTAAAGGACAGGATCGGAATGTCAATGATTGTTGATGCTGAGGAGAAGGGGCTCATTAAGAAAGATACAGTGATTGTTGAGCCTACCAGCGGTAATACCGGTGTCTCTTTGGCTTTTGTCTGCGCTGCCCGGGGATACAAGCTTGTGCTTACTATGCCTGACACCATGTCTTTGGAGCGGAGGCAACTATTATCTATTTTTGGCGCTGAGTTAGTGCTGACCCCTGGGGTAGAGGGGATGCCCGGGGCGGTGAGGAAAGCCGAGCAATTGGTGGCGGAAAACCCCAACTACTTCATGCCCCAGCAGTTTAAAAATCCAGCGAACGTGGAGATACATCGGCTGACCACCGCCGAAGAAATCTGGAGAGATACCGATGGTAAAGTAGATATTCTAGTTTCGGGGGTGGGAACCGGGGGGACAATTACCGGGGTAGCTGAGGTAATCAAGCCCAGGAGGCCACAGTTTAAGGCTATTGCTGTGGAGCCCGCTGATTCCCCGGTCCTTTCCGGTGGCAAGCCTGGTCCTCACAAGATTCAGGGTATTGGTGCTGGATTTATACCCCAAATTCTAAGACTAGACCTGGTTGACGAGATTATCAGAGTTAGCAATGAAAACGCCGGAATCATGGCGAGGAGGCTAGCTAGGGAGGAGGGGATATTAGCCGGCATATCCTCAGGTGCCGCGACCTGGGCAGCCCTAGAGGTAGCCAAAAGGCCGGGAGACCAAGGCAAGCTTATCGTGGTGGTCTTGCCTGACACCGGTGAGCGCTACTTATCCACCTGGCTTTTTCAAGAACTTTATCGGACTGCACCGGCAATATAAATAAGGAAAGAGACGATCAACCTGTTTAAGACATTAAGAGAAGATATTCAAACGGTATTTGGCAAAGACCCGGCGGCGAGGAGCACGCCGGAGGTCATCTTCTGCTATCCTGGCCTTCACGCTCTCTGGCTTCACCGTTTCGCCCACTTACTGTGGAGATATAAGCTTTGTTTTCTGGCTCGTTTTCTCGCCCACATCAATCGCTTCCTGACTGGTATTGAAATTCACCCAGGAGCCAGAATTGGCAGGAGATTCTTCATTGACCATGGTGCAGGGGTGGTCATTGGAGAGACGGCTGAGATTGGGGACGATGTCCTCTTATACCAGGGGGTTGTCCTTGGTGGAACAAGTTTAACTAAGGGTAAACGGCACCCCACTCTTAGGAACAACGTGGTAATGGGTACCGGTGCGGTAGCCTTAGGTGCTATCACGATAGGAGATGGAGCTCAGATTGGTGCAGGTTCGGTGGTGGTGAAATCGGTGCCGCCCGGGGCTACTGTGGTAGGGGTTCCAGGAAGAATAATAGAGAACCACCGGGGACCATTAACAGGATTAGAACACGGACGCTTACCTGACCCGGTGGCGGAGGCTATTAATCTCGTCTTGCGGGAGCAGGGCAAGCTTGAGGAACGTCTGGAAAGGCTGGAGAGTGCCAGCGGGATAGCGTCTCCCGAAGACGAGCTCAAAGAGGGGAGAACAAAAATTGAGACGGTATTCAGCCAGGGAGGAGGAATATGAAATTTGAAACGATAGCCATTCACGCCGGGGATAGGCCGGATGCAGCATTTGGTGCCATCTCAGTGCCCATCTACCAGACATCTACTTTTGTGTTCGAGGATGTAGGTAAAACGAAGGGTTACGATTATTCTCGCACAGCAAACCCGACGAGGAAGGTTCTGGAGGATACTATCGCTCAGCTCGAAGGAGGGAAAGCGGGTTTTGCTTTTGCCACTGGGATGGCTGCTGAGACTACAGTTATGCACCTTTTGAAAACGGGTGACCATGTAATCTCGGGGGACGATGTCTACGGAGGAACCTATAGATTATTTCAGGATGTGATGCGTGCCTTTGGTCTGGAGTTCACGTTTCTTAGACTGAACGACCGGGAAAGAATTGAAGAGGCAATAAAGCCCAACACCAGGATGCTGTGGCTGGAGACTCCCTCCAACCCGCTACTCAATATCGTTGATATCCCGATGGTGGTCGATATTGCCCGAAGGCACAAGCTACTGACGGTGATAGATAATACCTTTGCCACGCCATATTTCTTAAGACCAATTAAATACGGGGTTGACCTTGTTGTTCATTCCACCACCAAGTATCTCAGCGGGCACTGCGATGTTGTCGGCGGTGCGGTGGTGACCACCACCGATGAGCTAACTCAGAGGGTGCAATTTCTCCTCAATGCCATGGGGACCTGTGCCTCTCCCTTTGATTGCTGGCTGGTGCTCAGAGGGATTGAGACTTTGCCAGTGCGAATGAAGAAGCACGAGGAGAATGCCATTGCCGTAGCAAATTTTTTTAAAGGGCACCCTGCGGTAAAGAGGGTATTTTACCCCGGGCTTGACTCCCATCCCGGGCATGAAATCGCCAAAAGGCAGATGAAGGGATTCGGCGGGGTGGTGTCATTTGAAATAAAAGGCGGTATTGAGATTGTTAATACCTTTCTAAAAAGGATTAAGGTCTTTTCCCTGGCCGAATCGCTGGGTGGTGTCGCTTCTCTTGCTGAGCATCCAGCTACCATGAGTCATGCCTCGATGCCAGAGGATTATAGGGGAAAGGTGGGGATTACCGATGAACTAATCAGGTTATCGGTTGGTTTGGAAAATGTTGACGATTTGACTGAGGATTTAGAGCAGGCGCTTGAGCGCCGGTGAATGAGGGTTGATGAAACTATACCAGATGGTTGTGAAAGATGTTATACGAAGAAAAAAGCGGGTGCTATATGCCTCGCTCGGCGTGGTTATCGGTGTTACCACAATCGTTGCCGTGCTAACAATTGCCCTTGCTGCAGAGGCAAACATCTATGGGCAGATAGAAAAATATGGCGCCAACTTAATGGTCATGCCGGCAATAAGCGATATTGACATAGGGTTAGGAGGCTTGAGTCTTGGCACTTTGGCAATTGGAGAGAACTACATTTCTGAAGACAAATTACCAGAGATCAGACGGATAACCGATGGCAAGATAAGAGAGGCATTGGGCATTGAAGATGAGGGTAATATTGCCACAATTGCTCCAAAACTTTACATGAACACCAAAGTAAATGGAACGTCCGTAATAGTAGTTGGAGTAGATCCACAAGAGGAGCACAAACTCAAGACATGGTGGAGAGTTTCGGAAGGGAGATATCTGGAAGGGCCAGACAAAGCATTGGTCGGAGCCACAGCCGCTGAGCTATTGGAACTCAATGTAGGCGATACAATTACACTTAACGGGAGGGAGATAACCATTACCGGTATCCTTGAGGAGACAGGCTCAAACGAAGATTATCAAGTTTTTGTTCCTATAGAAACAGCACAGAAGGCATTCAATAAAGAGGGATTAGTTTCTTCAATAGACGTTCGTGCTCTATGCAGTGCATGTCCTACAGCAGATATCGCCAGTTCTATAAACGAGAACATCCCAGGAGTTCGGGCAGTCGCTGTAAAGCAAATAGCTGAAACCGAAATGGGCATGATGGAAAAGATAAGCAAATTTCTGTTGGCTTTAGCTGGAATCACACTGGCTGTCGGCTGCTTTGGGGTGGTCAACACAATGATGACCTCGGTTCATGAAAGAATCAAGGACATTGGCATAATGAAAGCAGTGGGGGCGTCACGCAATCAGATAATTAAGATTTTTCTCTACGAGGCCATTATTATTGGGGTAGCAGGAGGCTTCTTCGGATATGTAGCTGGGACTTTACTAGCATACATAGTCGGGCCGCTGGTTTTTAAGGGTGTAGCCGTTACTTATGTTCCCCAGTACTTCCTCCCTTCATTGGTTTTGGCTACCTTTATTGCTGTCATAGCGACTGTGTATCCTGCGTTCCGTGCCTCCAAAATTAAGGTTGCCGACTCTTTCAGGTCTTTGTGAGCAGCGAAATGCTAGAAATCAAAAACATATCAAAGATTTATGGCGAGGGCCCAGCCAAGGTAGTCGCCCTGAATAATGTCTCGCTTCGCGTGAACGAAGGCGACTTCATAGCCATTATGGGTCCTTCTGGAAGCGGAAAGTCCACTCTCCTAAACATCATCGGCGGCTTAGATTATCCTTCCAGAGGTGAAGTAATTCTAGATGGAGAACGCATCGACAATCTAGGTGAAAACGATTTTGTCGATATAAGAAGGGGGGAAATTGCATATGTCTTCCAAGAGTATCATTTGCTTTCATCTCTCACCGCCCTAGAGAATGTAATGTTACCTCTAACTTTTTGCGGAGCGGAGAAAGGAGAGGAGCAAGCACTAGAGATATTAAGAAGGGTTGGATTGGCAGGGAGGGCTGAACACAAGCCCAGCCAGCTAAGCGGCGGGGAGCAGCAAAGGGTAGCCATTGCGCGGGCTTTGGTTAATTCCCCGTCATTGATCTTGGCAGACGAGCCAACAGGTAATATGGACCAAAAAATGGGAAGGGAGATTTTGGACCTATTTCACCAACTGAATAAAGATGGCCGCAGCATTATTATGGTTACCCATGCCCCTGAGATAGCCAAGCAGGCAAAAGAAATCATAGTCTTACAAGATGGGCAAATCGTAGACAAGATTAGCCAACAAGGAGGTGAGCAATAAATGTCAAAGATAATACCCGTTTTGGTGCTACTTGCGATGATATTAAGCGTGGCTGCATGTAGTAACAATAATGCGCAAAGTAATGCCCCGATAAAGGCGACATGGATTGAGCCGCAGGTAGTTGGCGATACTGTATCTATACCAGTAAGTGAGGTCGAGAATAACAAGATAATCCACTTTAAGTTTGGAACACAGGATAAAGATACAACCTTTATGGCGTACAAGCTGAGCGGAGAACTCTATGTTCGGGCTAATGTTTGCCCGCCGTGTAGATCTGTAGGCTTTTCTCTCCAGAAGGATATTTTGGTGTGTGATACTTGTATGACTACTTTTGAAGCAAAAACAGGTGAAGGAATTGAGGGAGCGTGTGTGGATTTCCCCAAAGCATCAGTTCCTTATGAAATCATTGATGGCAACATGGTAATGAAAGACACTGACCTAATAGCTGCGTATCAAGATACAATTGAACCTGGGTAGCCTTAAGGGAGGAAGATTTGTCGTATGCTACGGCTCTCCGCTGTCGAAAGTGTGGGCGAGAATATCCGTTGGAACCTCTTAATCTGTGTGATTTCTGCTTCAGCCCGCTGGAGGTGAGCTATGACTATAAGTCCGTGGCTAAAGCCGTAAGTCGGGAGAAGATTGCTGCGGGACCGCTGTGCATGTGGCGCTATGAGGATTTGCTTCCTGTCGATGGCGATGTAGTAGACATCGGCACTGGCTTTACTCCGTTGGTTAAAGCCAACAGGTTAGGACGAGAGCTGGGGTTGGGTGAACTCTATATCAAGAACGACTGCCTCAACCCCACATACTCCTTCAAGGATAGAGTGGTTTCGGTAGCCATTACCAAAGCACGGGAGTTCGGGTTTGATACGGTAGCTTGTGCCTCAACAGGCAACCTGGCTGCTAGTGTGGCAGCCCATGCTGCCAAGGCAAATATAAAGTCTTACGTTTTCATCCCAGCTGATGTGGAACCAGGTAAGCTGACGGGGATAGCAATCTATAACCCGGTCCTAGTGACTGTTGAAGGAAGCTATGATGATGTCAACCGCCTCTGTAGCCAGCTAGTGCAAAGACATAACTGGGGTTTCATCAACATTAATCTCCGACCCTACTATGCCGAAGGGAGCAAGACCCTGGGTTATGAAGTAGCTGAGCAACTGGGGTGGCACGCACCAGACTGCGTGGTGGCTCCCTCTGCCTCGGGACTCCTCTTTACCCGAATTTGGAAGGGACTGGAGGAACTCGCTATGCTCGGCTTAATTGAACCGGTCAACACCCACATGTATCTCACACAGGCGGCCGGTTGTTCGCCCATAGTCAATGCCTTTCAGGCAGGCTCCCTCCATGTACATCCGGTAAAACCAGATACCATCGCCAAGTCCATAGCCATTGGGAACCCTGCCGATGGCTACTACGCATTACGGGTCGCCCGGCAATCAGGGGGTGGTGCCTGTGCTGTTACAGATGAGGAGCTCATCGAGGGGATGAAACTGCTGGCCCAGACCGAGGGCATATTTGCGGAGGCAGCGGGGGGTGTAGTGATAGCCGGACTGAGGAAGCTGGTAGCTTCCGGGGTAATTAAGAGAAATGAGCTTACGGTGGCTTTCATCACTGGTGCAGGGCTCAAAACCCAGGAGGCAGTGGCCGAGGTCGTCCACCCCCTTACCATCCAGCCCACCATAGAATCATTTGAGGAGGCGTTTGATAAGTGAGCCTGAGTCTCTCATGTTGCACTCATGCTATACTATTAGCCTTAGAAAAACAGGAGGATAAGATGGTCAAGCGAAGAGTAATGTTTACCTTTCCAGCAGAGCTAATTAAGGAACCTATTATTTACAACCTTGGTCAGCAATTTAGGGTGGTGACCAATATCCGCCGCGCGGATGTATCCGAAGGTAAGGGCTGGGTAGTACTTGAACTGGAGGGAGAGGAAAAGGATATCGAGCGGGGCATCGACTGGGTGACTGCCAGAGGGGTAAAAGTTGACCCTGTTATCGGAGATATTGTGGAGGGTTAAATGGGAAGAATATATCTTGACTACGCTGCCACTACGCCAATATATCTTATTCCGGACAAGGAGGAGGGCAATGAGCAACAAAGCTAGTGACAAAAAAGATGGGAGAGTCTATCGGACAATACTTGTGCCACTGGACGGCTCGGAAGCAGCAGAAACTGTTCTTGAACTTGCTATGAACCTTGCAGTGAGATCGGGGTCTGTGCTGACGCTGCTTCACGTGTGCAGTCTTGATGAAGCTGACTACGAACGTCTTCACTGGGCTTACATCCAGCGGGCCGCCGACCTCGTCCAACATGATATGTCCAAGATATGTGAAACAGTGCAATGCCGCTTCGAGGACGTGACAGCCACAGTATTCCCTGTGTTGGTTAAGGGTGAGCCGGCGGAAGAGATTGTGCGCTATGCGGAGGAAAATGAGGCCAGCGTCATCCTTATGGCCACCCATGGGCGGTCTGGTTTAGCACAGTCGGTTATGAGTGACGTAACCAACAGGGTAGTGAGGAACTCACTTGTCCCGGTATGGTTGACCAGGACGCTCAGTCCCGGCGACATTACATGCGCTGAGTGGCCCCCAAAGAGGGTGCTGGTTCCGCTGGATGGATCTGAGAGAGCAGCGAAGGTGCTACCCTACGCTACGGAGTATGCCAGGCTGTTCGATGCTGAGCTAGTTCTCATGCGCGTCTGTGAACAACCGCAGATCACTGCTGATTACCCAGAGGCAAATATGCCGGTAAGCTGGGAGGAGCACGTAAGCCAACTGCAGTCCTATCATCAGGCTCAGTGCAGCATCTATCTTCAAGTCGTGAAGGATCGTATCAGTGAGACGGGGCTTAAGGTCAGTGCCGAGGCTTTGTTAGGCAATGCCGCTGAGGAGATTATTGGATACATACGGCAGAACCGTTGTGACTTGGTGGCGATGACTACCCGCGGTCGCTCTGGGATGGCCCATTGGGTATCCGACTCACTCCTTGGTCGCTGGGTTTTCAGCAATGTGACCGAGCAGGTTCTTGCAGCGACTTCCCGTGGCATACTGCTGGTTAGGGGCTGATAATCGTGTCAATGGACCCGAAACCTCTGTGGGGATGAAACTTGGAAGAGGAAGGGAAACACATTGAGCAAGGGATTGCCTGGGTGACCGGCAAGGGTAAGGGTCGCCCCGGCTATTGGCGATATTGTGGAGGGTTAAATGCGAAGAATATATCTTGATCACGCTGCCACTACACCGACACAGCCCGAGGTAGTAAAAGCGATGTTGCCCTACTTCACCAACGCCTTTGGCAACCCCTCCAGTATCCATTCCTATGGTCAGGAAGCGAAGGGGGCTATAGAGGAAGCAAGGGATAAGGTTGCTGCTCTCATCGGCGCCCCAAGCGAGGAAATCGTCTTCACCAGTGGAGGGACTGAGGCGGATAACTTCGCTCTAAAGGGTGTGGCTTTTGCTAATGAGGGCAAAGGTAACCATATCATCACCACCTCTATTGAGCACCACGCGGTGATAGAGACCTGTAAATTTCTGGAGAGAAGAGGGTTCAGAGTAACCTACCTCCCGGTAGATGCGTATGGTTTGGTTGCCCCTGATGATGTCAGAAAGGCTATTACCGATAAAACCATCCTTATTTCGGTCATGCATGCCAGCAACGAAGTAGGAACTATAGAACCAATTACTGAAATAGGCAAAATTGCTGGGGAAGCGAGCGTCTATTTTCACACCGATGCCGTGCAGACGGTAGGGCATATCCCAGTAAATGTAGATGACCTTGGGGTAGACCTGCTTTCCCTTTCAGCGCATAAGCTCTATGGGCCAAAGGGAGTGGGGGTGTTGTATATCAGAAAGGGCACCTGGCTAGTTCCATTTATGCATGGAGGGGATCAGGAGCGGAGGCGCCGGGCGGGCACAGATAATGTCCCTGCCATCGTGGGCTTTGGCAAAGCGGCAGAACTTGCCCAAAAGGATTTGAGCAAGGAGGCAGAACGACTAACTTCCCTTCGTGATGAGCTAATTAAAGGTCTCCTAGAGCGAATTGACCACATCCACTTGAACGGTCATCCCACAATTAGGCTTCCCAATAATGTCAATGTGAGCGTTGATTTTGTAGAAGGGGAATCAATGCTCTTGAATCTTGACCTTGAGGGCATTTGTGCTTCTACCGGCTCAGCCTGTAGCTCCTCAAGCCTTGAACCATCGCATGTGCTTCTGGCGCTGGGACTTTCCCCTGAACAAGCGCATGGTTCACTCAGGTTTACCTTAGGACGGGAAAACACCGAGGAAGGCATAGAGTGTGTTCTGGAGGTACTGCCCCGAGTTGTAGCTAAGCTCAGAGCTATGTCGCCACTTTTAAAGAGTCACAGATAGGAGAAGAAGAAATGCGTGATGTATGGTCTCTATACAGCGAGAAGGTGATGGAGCATTTTAAGAACCCCAGGAATGTAGGGGAAATAGAAAATCCCGACGGCGTCGGGCATGTGGGAAACCCGGTATGCGGCGATATAATGGAGCTTTACATCAAGGTAAAGGACAGTACAATTGTCGACGCTAAATTCAAGACTTTTGGCTGCGGAGCGGCTATTGCCACCAGCTCTATGGTCACCGAGATGGTGAAGGGGAAGAGTATAGATGAGGCACTGGAAATCTCCAATCGGGCGTTAGCTGAGGCGCTGGATGGGCTGCCCCCGATTAAGATGCACTGCTCGGTTTTAGCCGAAGAGGCGCTTAAATCGGCGGTTGAGGACTATTTAAGAAAGTCTAAACATGTCCTGAGCGAAGCGAAGGAAAAGAAGGGTAGCAATAAAAGTGAGTGAACTTCCTGAAATTGGCAAGATCTCCCCCGAGATCTTTAACGAACTGATATACCCTCGTCTGGGGGCAAAAAGTGAAGCGGTGTTGGTGGGACCTCAGCATGGAGTGGATGTTGGGATAGTCGAGATTGGTGATAAAGTGGTGGCTTTAACCACAGACCCCGTGTTTATCGTTCCGGAATATGGTTGGGAGAGAGCTGCCTGGTTTGCCGTTCACATCCTTGTCTCCGACGCCGTCACCTGTGGGCTCAAACCCGAGTTTCTGTCTATAGACTTGAACCTCCCCATGGAGATGACCAAAGAACAACTGGAGATAATGTGGAATACCATACATCAAGAGTGTGACAAATTAGGGATTTCTATTATCTGTGGTCATACTGCCAGATATGAGAATTGCCACTATCCCATGGTAGGAGGCGCCACAGTCATCAGCGTTGGGGAGAAAGATGAATACGTTACCCCAAAATTGGCAAGGGTGGGCGACAAGATAATTATCACCAAGGGTCCAGCCATTGAAGCAACAGGTATCTTTGCTACTATGTTCCCCAAACTTATTGAGGAAAGGTTTGGTTTCGAATTTAGCCAGAAGGCACAGCAAATATTCTATAAAATGTCGGTGGTAGAAGATGCTTTAACTGCTGTGAGTGTAGGGGTGAGGGAGGAAGGAGTTAGTGCCATGCATGATGCCACTGAATGTGGTATATGGGGTGGTTTATATGAAATAGCCCAAGCTGCCGGTTTGGGAACGCAAATAGAGAAAGAGCGAATTGTAATGGAAGATTGTGTACAAGAGATATGTGAGGTTTTTGGCATTGACCCTTATGTTTCTATCAGCGAGGGAACCTTGATTATCGCCTGTCGTGAGCATAAAGCACCAGAGGTAGTAAAGGCTCTATCTCAGAAGGGTATCAAGTCTTCCGTTGTCGGCGAATTGACCAAGCCAGAGGAGGGAATGGTTTTAATAGAGAGAGGGAAGGAAAAGAGGCTCAAACACCCTATAGTTGACCCTTTCTGGAAGGCTTTCTATAGTGCCCTGAAAAAAGTCAAAAAGTCCTAACTGGGGAACTATTCTAATTTTACGAAAGGAATTCGTGGGTAAGATTTTAGTAGACTATTTGACAGTTATCAGCGTTTTAGCTTTAGTTCTAGGCTGGTGTTTTTCTCTAATATAGGGCAGGGATTATGGAAAAAATAATAATTGCCATGAGCGGTGGAGTAGATTCATCTGTTGCCGCCGCTCTCCTTAGAGAGAAAGGTTATGAGGTTATTGGGGTGACCATGAAAATATGGGGTGGTGAAGCTCTTCCTGGGGATGGGACTCGCCATAGTTGCTACGGACCGGGTGAGGAAGAAGATGTGGAGGATGCCTGCAAAGTTGCCCAAATTTTGGGGATTCCTTTCTATACTTTTGACCTCAAGCAAGAATACAAAGTTGAGGTTCTGGACTACTTTTGCTACGAGTATCTATTGGGGAGAACACCCAATCCGTGCCTCAGGTGTAACCACAAGGTTAAATTTGATGCTCTGCTTAAAAAGGCTCTGAATAGCGGAATTGAGTTCGATTATTTCGCTACCGGTCATTATGCCCGAGTGGAATACGACGAGAGCAGACATCGCTATTTGCTCAGAAAAGCCAGGGACTTGAGGAAGGATCAGTCTTATTTCCTCTCCTCTCTATCCCAGGAGCAATTAGGACGCTCGATCTTTCCACTGGGCAACTATACCAAAGAAGAGGTAAGAAAGGTGGCGCAGACTTTTGGGCTCGGCGTCGAAGATAAGCCAGAGAGCCAGAATTTTATCACCGGAGGTTATTCCACCCTTGTGGAGGCAGCAGCACAGCCGGGACCAATACTGGATAGACAAGGGAACATTCTCGGAGAGCACCCGGGAGTTCCATTTTATACCATTGGCCAGCGCAAAGGGCTGAGAATATCAGCCAGAGAGCCGCTATATGTCACGGCTATTGATCGTGAAAGAAACGCTATCATAGTAGGCACTAAAGAAGAAGTTTACGGAGACGAGCTTATAGCCTCGGAGCTAAATTGGATAGCCATAGAAGAATTAAAGCGACCCATTGAGGTAAAGGCGAAGATAAGGTACCGTCATAAGGAGGCTGAAGCAATAGTAGCTCCTAGGGGTAAAGACAAAGTTCAGGTAAAGTTCAAGGAGCTGCAGATGGCAATCACCCCAGGGCAAGCCATTGTCTTTTATGACGATGACATAGTGATAGGCGGAGGGATAATAGAGAGGGTGGGGTCGCTTTCAGGAGGCAAGAAATGAGTGTGGAAAGGGAAATCCTGAATTCCAGCCAGGTCGTTGCTGTAGTTGGGCTTTCCCCGAAATCTGACCGCCCAAGCTACCAGGTAGCCAGTTACCTGAAAGAGCAAGGCTATAGAATAATCCCGGTGAACCCCAGAGCAAAGGAGATACTGGGGGAGCTTTGTTACCCCAACCTTGGCTCCATTCCTGAGCCAGTAGATGTGGTTGACATCTTTCGCCGCTCCGAAGAGGTGCCAGACATTGTGGAAGAGGCAATAAAAATTGGGGCAAAGGCAGTATGGATGCAGGAGGGAGTGATAAACAAGGAGGCAGCTGCTCAAGCTAGAGAAGCTGGACTGCTGGTAGTCATGGATAAGTGTATGCTCAAGGAGCACCGGAAACTACAGACATAAAGGGGATAGATGATAGCCCAGTTCTTCATCACATTTAAGGATTATCTTGTTGAAGTGTTGCCCTTCTTAGCAATAGGGTTCTTCCTGAGTGGTTTAATCTATGAGTTCGTCCCTACTGAGTGGGTGGAAAGACACCTCGGTGGACGTGGAATAAAGCCTATTCTTTATTCCACTCTTGTCGGGACAATCCTTCCCATCTGCTGCTTTGGCTCTCTCCCGGTGGCGGTGAGTCTCCATCAGAAGGGGGCAAGGTTGGGTCCAGTGTTAGCCTTTTTGGTAGCGACACCGGCTACCTCTGTAAGCGCTCTTCTGGTTTGTTATGCCTTGCTGGGGATAAAGTTTACCGTGTTCATATTCTTTGCCGTGATTTTGATGGGACTGGTTATGGGCGCTGTCGGCAACCTTATCACGTTTGAGCCCAGAGGTAGGATGAGCCCTCTCCAAAGAACGGAGATTGCCATAGATCCCGTTTGTGGCATGAGCGTGGATATGGAAAGGGGGTTAAAAACTGAGTATGAAGGCAAGAGCTATTATTTTTGCTCTCCACATTGCCAGGCAGCATTTAAGAAGGAAGCTGATAGATATGCCATTGAAGGTGAAGCTGCGAGGAACATCAAAAGGAGATTAGCTTCTGCTTTGAGGTTTGGCTTTGTGGATATGATTAAGGAGATTGGGCCAGAGCTGCTTCTGGGACTGGTACTAGCGGCGTTGGTGGCTGCGGTTGCTCCTATAGGGAAGTTTGTCGGAAGTTATCTCAGTGGCGGTCTGGGGTATCTATTCAGCCTTGTTTTCGGCCTCATCATGTATATCTGCTCCACAGCTAGCGTTCCCCTGGTTCATGCCTTTGTATCACAAGGGATGAACATCGGTGCTGGAATGGTGCTACTATTGGTAGGCCCGATTACCAGTTGGGGGACTATCTTAGTTCTAAGGAAGGAATTTGGCGCCAGGATTTTGCTTATCTATCTGGGGGTCATTAGCATAATGGTTTTAACCTTGGGCTGGTGCTTTTCAATGATATAAGCACAAGGAAGCGGAGAAATGGGGAATAAAGAAAATCATGAAAGTTTAGTACTCGTTAAGTTATAATTGAATATGATGAATATTTGTGATTGAGGGTGGGGTTAAGCCGGGGGTTTTAAATTTTAACAGGAAAGGAGGGACAAAACATGAAAATCGTAAGCCTATGCAGCAGTTGTAGAAGTTGTCCGGTAGTCAAGATAACGGACACACGAGTGGAAATAGGGGAGAAGGGCAATGCCTGTGTCCTTACTAAGGAACAGTGGGAGACTCTCAAAGACAAGATATTGAACAAAGAACTATAAAGCGAGAAAAACAAAGTTGAAGCCCATGAGCCCCACCCGCTCAATAGAGGCTATGCCATATAGAGGAGGTAAAAAAGACTGCAAAACTGAAAAATGAGGCTTTGGGAAATTAAACTGTCTTCAAAACACAACGGAGGAAAGCAATGAAGGTCACCGTAAGACCATTTTTGTTCATTCGTGATGCCCTTGGGGATCAGCGAGAAATTGAGGTCAAGTTAAACAGCTCGGCAACTATATCCGACCTGTTAACTACCTTGCGAAGGGAATATGGGCTGCCCGATGAAATTCCTATAGGTAGAGGTGTTTTTGAATTGTTCCACGGAAACGAAGTAAGAAACATGGTGATTTTAAAAGACGGAAGGAATATTAGATTCCTGGAAGGCATGGAAACAAAACTCGAAGATGGAGCGGAAATAGCGCTATTCCCTCCGGTGGTCGGAGGATAGTTATAGAAAGCAAAATGCTGACTGAGAACGAACTGAAGAGATACGAAAGACAGATAAGGATATTCGGAGCAGACGGCCAAGAGAGGCTCAAAAATGCAAAGGTCTTCGTCGCCGGAGCTGGAGGTCTCGGCTCAGCTATCTCCATATATCTTGCCGCTGCCGGCATTGGAGGGATAAGGATAGTTGACCATGAGAAGATAGAGCTTAGCAATCTGAATCGGCAGATACTGTATTGCGATGAGGATGTAGGAAGGGAAAAGGCAGCATCCGCTGAAGAAAAGCTGAAAAAGATAAACCCCGATGTTAGCCTGGAAGCCATATCAGAAACAATAGAGGAAAATAATGTCCTTGAACTTGTGGGTGATTTTGACCTGATTGTGGATGCGATGGATAATTTTCATACCAGGTATTTGTTGAACAGGACTGCCATAGTGAAGAACATCCCTTTTTTTTATGGTGCGATTAATGGACTATATGGACAGGCTACCACGATAATTCCGGGCAAGACTGCATGTCTAAGGTGCATATTTCCTGAACCTCCTCTATCAATGACCTTCCCTGTGGTTGGAGCAACATGTGGTGTTATAGGGTGCATTCAAGTAACTGAAATAGTAAAATACATTGTTAAGATGGGGAGCTCCTTAGAGAACAGGCTTTTGCTCTGGGATGGCTTGAATGCAAAGATAGACGAAATTGAGATAGAAAGAAATCCAAGCTGTGAGGATTGTGGCTGGAAATGAGATTAGAAACACGGAAAATCAACCTTTACGATTCTAAAACCTGCACGTCGGTAGGGCTTGTCACCAATATAGTCCTGGCAATTTTCAAGTTGTTCGCTGGCATATTTGGTTTTAGTTATGCCATGATAGCTGATAGTATTCACTCCTTCTCCGATTGCGTTGCCACAGGAATTGTTTACGTAAGCCTACGAATTGGAGAAAGACCACCAGACAAAAGCCATCCTTACGGTCATGCCAATGCCGAGATTATTGCCGCCTTCTTGGTCGCCCTCACAATTCTCGCTGCCGGGGTCTATGTCGGTGTTTCCTCTATCAATCTCATTGCCCACAAACACTTTGAAACCCCTGCCGTGATTGCCCTGGTAGCAGCGGCCACTTCCATAGTCATAAAGGAGGCTTTGTTTCGTTACACGCTCAAGGTTGGGAGGAGGAATAATAGCCCCGCTGTTGTTGCTAATGCCTGGGACCATCGCTCAGATGCTTACTCCTCAATTGGTGCCTTAGCCGGTATACTTGGAGCCAGGCTGGGGTTTCCATACTTAGACCCTATAGCCGGTCTCGTTATCTCAGGTTTCATTATCCAGATGTCCTTTTCTCTTCTCCGCCCAAATATTGGAGTCTTGATGGATGAAAGCCCAAGCTCAGCAGTCTTGGACAAGATTAAAACCACAGCTCTAGAAACTGGAGGGGTTAAGACAGTCGATAGCATCAAGGCGCACCGATTGGGTGCTAGCTTCACCGTTGATATAGAAGTAGCTGTAGATAAGAGCCTCACCGTAGAGCGAGGCCATCAGGTAGCCGAAGAGGTAAAAAGCAGGCTCTTGGGCGAGGTTGAGCATGTGCAGGATGTCATAGTTCATGTTAACCCTTATCGTCCAAAACAGCCCTCACCGAATGCTCCCGATGGTGGTTGAAGCTAAGGATGCTTTAAATTTCAAAACCAAAGGAAAAAGTAAAGCATAAAAATTTGAGATATTAATTCCTCGGATATATGTCTCTCCTTACGAAGTTAGTTATTGCCCCGGATTAAAATAGTTAAATAGCAGAGCTATCTGAATTTAGCGTAACTTAATAGCTCATC